>DPMX01000141.1 GCA_003540955.1 Gammaproteobacteria bacterium | reverse complement strand
TTTAACTGCAGACAATACTCCCAATGGTATTCCCACACCGAACGACAGGAACATTGCCACAAACCCAAGGTGGATAGTAGCAGGTAGTCGCTGTGTGACTACTCTTGATACCGGTTTACGGTCCAGAATAGTTTCACCCATATCGCCCTTGAGTGCTCGTCCAAGCCAAAGTGAATACTGAACGACTACAGGTCTATCTAGCATCAGGCGCGCCCGTAACGCTTCTTCTGCTTCAACAGTAAGCCCATAACCAGAATTGGCATAAAGCAGTAAGGGGTCACCGGCTGCCCGAGAAATAAAGAACACCGCCAAAGTTGCGAGTACGATACTCACTAAAGCGAAAACAAATCTACGAAAAATAAAACGCCGCATCTGTTCCCTTGTTTTACCCCTTTAGATTTCCGTTTTCCAGCATTTGAAAGTACCACAGATTAATCCAGACAGATAGTCAATAATTTGGGAATATTGCCAGTGATATATCGCGATTTACATCACAATAATGTAGGGCTTTATGGCTCGATTCAAACCCAGGTCTAAAGTGGATTTGACGTCGTCATAACGTCACTGACTTAGTTGGGATTCGAATACAATTTGGTTCTGTTTTTCTCTTATGAGATTTGTGCAACGTATTAATTACCCAAATATTTTGATTGGTTCTCGCCAAGTTTGTTCATATTCCTCCGACGCTTAAGGTCCGATTTTTTCCAGATACTTATGTTGATGGTGGGTGTCTTAGCAATGACGGCTATCCTAGCCGGTGCACCTATGTACCTCAGCACCATCGAGTCCCTTGGTGTACGGGCAATGTTGAACCAACTTTCGTCTTCGCGAAATGTTGAGATTATCGTCGACGGATTACCACTTACCGATCGGTCCGTTTCGGCAGCGACTGAACAAGTACAACTGGCTCTTGAAGAACTTGGGGATCTTGTCGTACATATCGGTCAGGAATCGCAGAGCAGAGATCATTATTGGGCTACCGATTCAGAATCAACCACGGATGACCCTCATGCCGATATCGCGTTATTGAGGCGGGTCGACGGAATTCTCAACGAGTCTGAAATAACTAAAGGTCGTGCCCCACTTTCATCACCCGAGCTATTAGACACACATATAGTCATCGAGGGGTTAGTGCCTACGAAACGTGCAGAGCAACTGGACATTGCAGTAGGTGACGAGATTTGGTTGACAACCAAACCGGGTGATTTACCTTATTTGATGGTTCGGGTAGCGGGATTGTTTGAACCACAAGACTTAAGCGCCGATTTCTGGCTGGGTCGGGCTAAGCAGTTGTTAGAACCCGAACGACCCAGTCCCGAGGCACGTTTTCGATTGCCGTTATTCCTCACCCGTGATGCATTGTTTGGAGTATTAAACGGCGGGCCTGCGACGATTGGAAAGAACCGATGGCTCGTGCAACTCGATGATGACCTCCTTGAACGTCAGAGCCCGACTTTTACCGCCAATCAAGTCAAGTCACTTAGTCAAGAACTCCGACGGAGGCTACCTGAATCACGAGCTGTTTCTGCCCTAGAAAATCCTCTTATTTCACTTAGTCATAAGATTAGCTTTGCTCGAATTCCGACATTGATGATGGGCGGAGTTTTGTTATTAGCGGCCGGTTATTATTCGCTAATGGCTGCGGGTGCATTGGTGACACGTCGGCGGGTGAGTACAGCACAAATGTTGGTTCGTGGCGCTGGCAAACGGCAGGTATCGCTGATGTCTCTGGTAGAGTCGGTACTACTGGTCATTTTGCCAGCGATTATCGCACCGTTCCTAGCATATGGGGTAATTGTTGCTATTGGGCGGATGCCAGAGTACGAGTCGATTACGTTCGGACTAGGCATGCCGGTTCATATTAGCTGGCATGCGTTTGTTTGGTCCATTAGCGGTGCTGCAGTAGTCGTTGGCTACATACAGTGGAGCGTTTTCAAGAACGACACTCGTGTGATTGGAGCGAAGCAGTTATCAGATCGACGCGTAGAAGGAAAACCGTTTTTCCAGCGACAGTATCTCGATCTACTTTTGTTCCTATTTGGCGGGATTATTCTGTGGGATCTATCTACAGAAGCCTCCGTTGCAAATGAGAATGGGGGTCATGTAGTCACAGTCAACCCCTTACTGGTTTTCGCTCCGGCAATCTTTCTTGGTGTAACAATGATCCTGTCATTGAGATTGCTGCCTCCACTCGCTCGATTGATCGCCAATGGATTCAGAAGGCGGGGCCCGGTGTGGGCACACCTGATATCGACGCTGTTGACCAAAGTGCCACTAACATATGCGTGGCCAACTGCAATCTTGGGGATAGCAGCGGGCACAGCGATGCTTTCTGCCACGGTCGCAGATACATTGCAGCAGAGCTCATTTGACCAGTCGAGTTATAAAGTGGGCGCTGATTTACGTGCATACCCAGTAGACCTAGGGAGCGGACCGGAGACCAAGATTTTACAGCGGTTGAGAGATATTGATGGAGTGGAAGGCGTTTCCGCCGGTTTCCGCAGTAAAGGCGAAATCAGGATCGGTGGCCAGGGTGAACCATTCGAGGTGCTGGCAATTGAACCGAGTGAGTACGGTCGCATCGGTGTGTTCCGAGACGATTATGGATCGTCCGTTGTGGAC
>DPMX01000376.1 GCA_003540955.1 Gammaproteobacteria bacterium | reverse complement strand
GAGCCGTTCTGGTCAATAGAGAGACGCTTGCGACTATCGCACGTTCCATCGAGTTAAGCGAAAGAATCGAGCTAGGTGTGGGAGAATCAAAAAATGGTGGAGCGCAACGTGACTCTATCCTCGCCAACACCTTGGAAGCACTAATAGGAGCGATTTATTTAGATGGAGGTTTGGACGCCTGTGCCAAACAGCTTATGGACTGGTTTGCACCGTCGCTTAAGAATATCGATCCAAAACGTTCGCAGAAAGACGCAAAGACTCAACTACAGGAATACTTGCAGGGTCGTGGTCATTCATTACCCACATACACCGCGACCGCAATAACGGGGCCAGCCCATGATCAGTGTTTCACTATCGAATGCCAGGTTGAGATTTTGCCGAGCCCAGTTAGTGCGAAAGGTAGAACCCGCCGCATGGCCGAGCAACAGGCCGCAACACTAATGATAAAACGTCTTGTTAAGGCAGCCGAGTGAACAAACCAGCATCTCGGTGCGGGACGATCGCAATAGTTGGACGACCGAATGTTGGAAAGTCAACTTTACTCAACAGCATCATAGGCCAAAAATTAAGCATAACTTCACGTAAGCCTCAAACGACTTGGCAACAAATCCTAGGTGTGATCACGGTCAATAACGCGCAAATGGTCTTCGTAGACACACCTGGATGGCAATCCCGCCCTAAAAGACAGATTAACCGCCAGATGAACCGTCAGATTAGCTCTGCCTTAGGTTATGTTGATGCGGTGGTAATGGTCGCTGACGCGAGGGAGTGGATAATAAACGACGATAAAGTCTATGCCTTATTCGAAGAGATACCATGTAGAAAGATATTGGTTTTTAACAAACATGATCGAATATCTGACAAGAAACAAATGCTCCCGCTGATAGCTGATGTCCAGGCTCGTTGCAAATTTGATGAAATTATTCCGGCAAGCGCACTACGACGCGATAATATCGAGGTTCTCATCGAGTCAACCGGCAGGGAGTTACCGTGCCGCCCACATCAGTTTCCTGATGACCAGATCACTCCACATAGTCAACGATTCCTAGTTTCTGAACTTATTCGGGAGCAATTAATTCGAGGATTAGGGGAGGAACTCCCTTACACAGTTTCGGTTGTGATTGAGGCATTTCGTGAGAGTAGCGCAACAATTGAGATTCATGCTGAAATTTGGGTGGAGCGCGAAGGACAAAAAGGAATTGTAATAGGTGCAAAAGGGAGCCGCTTGAAGTCGATGGCATCCGCAGCGCGGGTGGACATTGAAAATCTATTGCAGCGGAAAGTGTTTCTACGGACGTGGGTAAAAACAAAAAACAAATGGACTGATGATCTCGACGCGTTAAATAGATTGGACTTGAACCGCTAGAGTGCGTACTGAGTTACATTCCGCCTATGTTATACACCGGCGTCCCTATCGAGAAACTAGTTTGTTACTTGAGTGTCTGTCTGCTGATTACGGTAGAGTTGGGGTAGTTGCAAGGGGGGCGGCGAGGAGCAGGAATAACCTTCGTGGGTGAGTTCAATCCTTCCAGAAATACATAATTGCTTGGTCGGGGCGCTCTGAGCTCCACACATTGATAAAACTCGAAGCGATGGAGGAACCCCTACGACTTGCGGGAGAGAAATTATTTAGTGGATTTTACGTGAACGAGCTAATTATGAGGTTAACTACAAGGCACGATCCGAATCCGGAAGTTTTTTTAGCCTACGAACAAACCATAAGATCATTAGCTGAAGCAATGGTAGCCACTGAAACTACGCTGCGTCGTTTCGAGAAAAATCTTTTGGATGCTTGTGGCTATGGGTTACAGTTGGGTACAGAGGCAATATCTGGTGATGCAATAGATCCACAACAATCCTACCACTATGTGTTCGAACGTGGTCCCACGCCTGCCAATGACGCGGTTTCGGGAATTTTAGTGAGCGGTCAAACGTTACTTGCACTGGCAAACGACAATGAGTTGTCGGAGTTAGAACGTACTGAAGCTAAAAAACTTATGAGGTACATTCTGCATCACTATATTGGGAAACGCCCCTTGGCGTCCCGCACACTCTTTAGGCGCGCCTCGTCGCCCACATGAATTATTAAAATCTAGTGTTGGCCGTAGCACTATATTTTATACGCAAACAGTAAATACCTCGTTACATGCTAAATTTAAGGTACACTATGCATGCAATTGCGGATACTTCTGAGGATATTGCCATTGTGGGTTGTGCCATCCGACTTGGAGTGAATGTCGATCATGTCGCCACGATTCGTGAAGCCCGTGGCACCATCTATCCTGATCCTGTAGAGGCCGCGCATACCGCGGTCGAGGCTGGTGCAGATGGGATCACTGTTCATCTTCGAGAGGACCGACGCCACATAAAAGAGCGGGACGTAAAGCTTCTGCGCAAAAATCTTAAGGTGCCACTCAACCTTGAAATGGCAGGGAGCCCAGCTATGGTTGAGTTTGCACTTCAAGTAAAACCGGGAAAATGCTGCCTTGTTCCCGAAAAGCGTCAAGAGTTAACTACTGAAGGGGGGCTAGACGTATATCGAGAAAAAGCCGCATTGGGGCCGATCTGCGCAAAACTCGCGAATTCCGGAATTGAGGTCTCATTATTTGTTGACCCTGTACTAGAACAAATTAAAGCCGCAGTCGAGCTCGGCGTACCTGTTATCGAATTACATACAGGCTCTTATGCGGAAGCGAAAGGATCCGAAGCTCAGACCAACGAGCTAAAACAGCTTATCGCTGCCTCGAAAGTCGCGACTGGCGCTAACTTGCAGGTTAACGCAGGTCATGGATTAAATTACGAAAATGTTA
>DPMX01000069.1 GCA_003540955.1 Gammaproteobacteria bacterium | reverse complement strand
GCCGAAGAACTCGCGGGCTACGCGTCGCTCGGTGTCTCCCATATTCAGATCAGTCTCGAGCCGACTACCCTCGAGGCGATCGAAAACCTGGCGCGGGCGATTGAGCTATTGAAGCAAACCTGAATCCAGGCATGCCGATCTACCTGGTGGGGCTTGTAAGCTTTAATGACGCTTTGAAGTGTAGAACACTGGGCAGTTTTTGTGCATTTTATTTTAAAAAGCCTTGTCAGTTCATGCTTTACGGTCTAACGCTTCGGCTAGCGAGAGAAACTTTGTTGTTAGTACACCACAAAATGTTGGCTTTCAGGCAAGACATTCTAAAAATTGGTGCGTTTGCAGCCGTAGACTAAGGTCGTAATTCCTAAATTTAGATGAACTTTTCACCAGATTTCGCTTGTCAAATCGCACGTATATATAGATACTCCTGATGTCCGGCAATTCGTACGGACGTCGAATACGAGAAAAAGTGAGCTTTTAACAACAAACAGAATTTGCCTTGAACGATTCGCACCCATTTACGAGATCGCCAGACGGTCTTGTCAGCTCGATGCGAAACGTCACAAAATATTGATAATCACTGGAGGCTGTCCCATGACCAAACAAACCAGGATCACTCCCGCAACGATTGCGCTTTACCTGTTAGTGGTGGCATTCATAGTGCCGTTGCTCGCAGTTGCTGAGGAAGAAATGATTTTAGGCAAACCCTATTCGGTGACCGCGGGTGAAGAACCCGGTACTTTCGTTTGTACATGGGGGGAGGAGAGCCATGTATGGAAACCGAAACCTTGGCATCCCTGGGACTACAAAGATGTTGGGCCGAACATCTATAGTCGATGGACTCAAGAAGGTTTGCCTTATCCGTGGGAGCAATCGATGGAGGACCGCCTTAAGAACGATGGAGCTGAAGTCCACGATCGCTCGTACACGGCGCTCTACTACAACGAGTTTGGTGAAAACTATATTACGGATTGGAATATCGATCTGACGTCACCGGATGGTACCGAACGGAACAAGACGTTGCATGAATGGATGCTAGCTTATCGCATCGATACAAGCGGCCTGCCAAAAAGCCTGGTCGGTAAGGTCCGTGCGCGCTATATGTTCACTTTTGTTGCGCCGAATGATTTCCGTGGACTCGGTATTTCGACGACAATTTACTACGGCGCGAAGTTCAACGATGAGTTTCTTTATACCCCAGCGGCGCGGCGCGTACGCCGTCTGCCTCAGGCTGCGCGACAGGACATTATCCCCGGTGCAATCGCCCGTTGGGAAGATTTCCCGCAAGTCAAACCGTTTCCGGACATCCAATACACTATCGTAGGCTCTGAACTGTACAAGGGACGTCCAGATAACGAGTTCGGCCATAGGCTAGGAGATGACAGGACGCATGGCGAGAAAGTTAACATTGGGATAGATGGTGTATGTGAGCCTTCTTATGTCCTCGAGATTGTCCCGGATTCTCCTGACTACTGGTATGCCAAGCAGCGTCGCATTATCGGAATTAAAACGGGTAGTAGTTGGTACGAAGAAATTTTCAACTCGAAAGGCGAGATCACTCGCACACGCTCAAACCGTCGTTCGGTTGCACACTCTGATCCGCGTCTTCAAAACGCTAACGAAGAGCTTGAAGATTGGCAGCTGATATGGGGTGGCGAGCACTTCTACGAGCCTTTGAGTGGTTTCGCAATGTCTTGGTATATGAATAAGTTTTGGATCAACGAGCAGTCGATTCCGCGTGACATCGTAAACGTGGACAATCTCAGCAAGGAGCCGGTCCGAAAAATATTATTTTGGCAATAACTGGTATACACCGACGTGGTGGCCGCCAGATGATGCGGATTCACGGGAACCATTGGTATATAAAGGCAAACGTTTAGGATGGAAAGATTAGCATCTTTTTTGGTTGGGCAACGCTTTGCGTTGCTCATTTTGACCGTGGTGATTACGGTAGGGTCGGCCTACTTAGCATCAACGTTAAAGATCTACGACGATCCGAATAGTTGGCCACCAGAGGATGATCGAGCCGTTGTACTGAACCAAGATCTGATGCGTATGTTCGGTGGTGCGAACCTCGTAACCATCATGATTGCGCGCAACGACGGCGAGACCATCGTTCAACATGACACCCTGCTAATGGTGAAGAGGATCACCGATAAGCTTCGCGAAGTACATGGAGTGATACCGTACGCATTGCGTTCTTTGTCAACGATCAATTCGCGTTATCTGAAAGGTAGCGAGGATGTCCTTGATGCAGGGATATTGTTTGCAAACGCTACTGGAGCACCAGAGACACCTGAAGAGCTTGAGCGAACCCGCTTTGGGATCCAGAATAATGCGGCGCTGAAAAATGGACTTGTCTCACAAGACGGCAGTGCGGTGATTATTCAGGCTGATTTCCGGACGGGGTTGCAAGATGTCAGGGAGGGGCTAAGCCTGCCAGTTACTGATCCGATTTCCATCTACAAGGAAGTGCAGCGGATCATCGGACCGGAAAATGACGGTACACACACTGTTACGGCGGCAGGTTCGCCGATTTTAATCGGCTGGGTTAACAGCGACGGCTTGCCTTATATTTTTTACGCCTTTTTGCTTGTACTAGCCGGCTTGATGATTGTACTGATGTTCGCGTTCCGCTCGGTGGTTGGTGTGTTACCCCCGATTTTGGTCGGTGTAATGGCTTCTGTTTGGGCATTTGGGTTTCAGCGCCTATTCGAGGGCGACATATTGACTTCTTCTGCGGCTTTGCTGGCGCCTTTCATTATCTTAGCGGTTGCCGCGTCGCATAGCGTGCTCTTTATCAAACGGTTAGTGACTGATGAGATGCGCGATAATCGTACCATCGAGGAAGGCTTGCGACATACGCTGACGCACATGATGCGGCCGCTCGTCGTCGTCCTTATTACGGATCTGATGGCCTTCGTTGTGCTGTCTTTTGTCCCATTTGATAATGTTCGAATTCTAGGCCAGGTCACGGCACTCGGACTCATTTCTATCATCTTTATTATCCCCACATTTATGGTGGCATTACTCTCCTTGATGCCGACCTTAAGTATGAAAAAAGCGGTCGTGCGTGCTGAAGAGGGTCGAGATAGTCAAAATGGTTTTGTGTACCGTGTAACAGCTAGAATCGTCCGACCATTGATATATAACCGGCGTGCCCAGTGGACTGTACTTGCTGTGTCTGGAATATTGCTTGCGGTGTCGTTGAGTCTTTGGACGTCGATAAATTTTGGTGGAGACACGGCCGTAGGGCGTTTTCTAGCTGCGGAGATTGAAACCGGTCAAAACAACACCTATGCCGTCCATAACTATTTGACGAAGTCCTGGGAGGACAATGCGCTCTACCAGATGGAGCAAGAGATCACGCGTCGTTTCGGTGGCGTCTACACCTTGACCATGTTGGCGACTGGCGCCGATTTGGGTGATATAAAGACCCCGGAAGCGTTGGTTGCGCTGGATGGGGTGGCACAGCATATGACCGAGGCGGAAGAAGTCTCGGCAGTGATCGGATTACCGTTTTATATAAAAATCATGAACCGTTTCTTGAATGAGGATCAAGATAAATTCTTCTCGATTCCGTCGAATGAGACTGTTGCCCTTGGGGGTCGCGCGCAAGTCGCGGTCAATGAAGCGCTCTACTTTCTGACTTCCGGGACGCCAGGCGCGTTTGATTTCGTCGTGGACCCGGCATTTCAGAATACGGTATTGACAGCGTACGTGACCGACACAAGCCCGAAGACTGTTGCCAAGTTGATAAACAGAGCCAACGACTACCTCGATGAGCATTGGGATGCGGTCGGGCTGCAAGTTGGTTTGCGGATGTCAGCGGGGAACGTCGGCATCGCTGGGGCCTTCAATAATGCGATTAAAAAATGGATGGTATTGGCGACCCTGTTGAGTGCGCTTGCATCCTATATAGCGGCGGCCCTCATGTTGCGTTCATTGACGGGACCGATTTTACTTATGTTCCCGCTTGCCGCTGGGATTTTGGTGTGGATGATGTTGATCCATGTCTTAGGCATTGAGTTCAATTCGAATGTAACTGCGGCGCTAGCGATTGCCAGTGGTGTTGGAATCGACGCAGAGGTCTACCTACTGTTTCGTTTCCGAGAAGAGTATCCAAAGGATCGCAATTTTCATCGAGCGCTATTTGATGCCTTTACGTTGGTTCGCGAACCGCTGGTATTTTCGTTTACGGCGTTGTTTGCCGGGTGTCTTGCGGTTTCTGCGGTGCCGTTGTATGTGGGCTATGTTGGTTTCAGCATGGCGTTGATTCTGCTGACAACATTTTTGCTTAGTTTTTTTGCGGCACCCGTGGTGTGGAGTATGGTGAAGCCGAGCTTTTTAACGCGGGGGCTCGACTAGGTCGGTTCGGGCGCTTACTCGGCGAAATTTGAACCGTCCGACCTGTGCGCCCATAGCGGCACATTAAATTGAATTGTTAAAGAATGAAGATTAGGAATTGGTAATAGCGTCAATTGTTAACCCGGGGGGATTACTCATGAAAATAACCAGTCGACGCAGTATGGCAGCAATCTTTTTGATTGCGTT
>DPMX01000357.1 GCA_003540955.1 Gammaproteobacteria bacterium | reverse complement strand
TAGGAGTATGCGAATAAAAACTAGTAGCAATGTCGTCATCAGCAAACTAAAAAGGCAGGCTTCTGTAATCGTAGACCCGATCAGGTTGAATACTGTAGAAAGTAACAGGTAGGTACACAGAACGACGTTGAACAAAAATCGCGACTCTGGAATATCCTGAGGCATCCGCTTCAGTTTGCATATATCCCAGAAAGGTTTGATTAAATTAACTGCGGCGAAGGGCATGGTGATCTTCGGCAAAGCGTTTGTCTCCGTCCGTTAGAAACGGATGGTTGTGTTTGTTTTGGGGCGCTCTACTAGCTATGGGAAATTTGCCTTAGTTTATGTCGAAATGAGAGAGTCTTTGCTTAATTCCCGAAGCGGGATTACGATGTCCGACCACGGCTTGTTAGTGGTTCAGGCTCACCGCTACAATCGGTAAAGAATAGGTGCCGATAAGGCTTTTGCGATAGCAAACAAAAATCCTCATCAAGTATTGTCACTGAAACGCTGCATAACCTTTGGACGAGCCGGTAGCCGGACAGGTTTAATCATCCGCGTTGCTCGTTGGTTTTAGGCGCCAGGGCGTAATTCTCGTTAACGTAATTATGCAGTAGGACCTTGAATTCGGATGCAATGTTATCGCCCCTTAGCGTAGTTACCTTTTTGCCGTCGATAAAAACCGGAGCAGCCGGTGCTTCACCGGTCCCAGGTAAGCTGATGCCTATGTTGGCGTGTTTACTTTCACCCGGTCCGTTTACAACGCAACCCATAACCGCGAGGCTCAGTTCCTCGACGCCCTGATGGGTTTCCCGCCAGATCGGCATCTGTGTTCTCACATAGGTTTGGATCTCCTCAGCGAGTTCTTGAAATACTGTGCTCGTCGTGCGCCCGCAACCAGGACATGCAATGACGAGCGGAGTGAAGGAGCGCAGACCTATAGTCTGCAAGATTTCTTGCGCAACAACGACTTCGCGCGTACGGTCGCCGCCTGGCTCCGGAGTCAGCGACACGCGGATGGTATCGCCGATGCCTTGCTGCAATAAATAACCCATCGCCGCGGTCGATGAAACGATCCCCTTCGAGCCCATACCGGCCTCAGTGAGGCCAAGGTGGAGCGCATAGTCGCACCGTGCAGCCAGGTCGCTATATACTGCTATAAGATCTTGCACGCCACTAACCTTGCATGAAATCACAATTTTGTCGTTGTTAAGCCCCAGGTCTTCTGCGGTCGCAGCGCTGCGTAGGGCTGAGGAAACCAGAGCATCGCGGGTTACCGTGGCGGCGTCTTTCGGTTTTTCGAGCTTGGCATTTGAGTCCATCATTTCGGTGACCAGTGCGGGATCAAGACTACCCCAGTTAACGCCGATTCTGACCGGTTTGTCGAGCTCAATTGCGACTTTGATCATCGTCGCAAATTGCGAGTCTTTTTTTCGCCCAAATCCTACATTCCCGGGGTTGATTCGAAATTTAGCGAGAGCTTGTGCGCACCCGGGATATTTAGTTAGAAGAGTGTGACCGTTGTAGTGGAAATCACCAACTAAAGGCACTTTGCAACCGACGGCATCGAGCATTTCGCGTATTTTGGGGATTTGGGCCGCTGCAGCCTCGGTATCAACGGTCACACGAACAATCTCGGAGCCCGCCGCCGCGAGTTGTTGTACCTGGTTTGCGGTTGCAGTTGCGTCTGCAGTATCCGTATTAGTCATCGACTGGATTATAATCGGGTGCTCACCGCCGATTACAAGATTCCCGATCTTGACACCAACGCTTTTGCGACGCTGATAATTAGGTATATCTAACATAGACGACAGCCGAGTGAATTGAATTAGATTTATAGAAGCGAATTCTATCGTAGACTCTAGGGTGCTGTCGCGGAATAATCAACGTGTTTTCATTCATTTGGCTTGAAAAACCTCCCAAGAGAGCGTGCCAGTTCATCAGCGTGGATCGTATCAGTTCACTTATCTATAACTTCTCCACAGGTCAACCTATAATAGGGTCGTATGTGGCACTGACGACTAATTCAAATTATCGTTCGGCGGCGCGTCGAAGCGTACGCTGGCAGCCAGGCTAGCTCGGAGGATCAGATGGTGAAACGGGTAGAAAAAGACGATGCCGAATGGCGTGAATTGCTGACAGCCGAACAATATGATGTGTGTAGAGCGCATGGTACTGAGCGTGCATTCAGTGGCAAGTATAACAAGTGCAACGAACCGGGGGTTTACGTTTGCATTTGTTGTGGGACGCCGTTGTTCGCATCTAAGGAAAAATTTGATTCGGGTTCTGGATGGCCGAGTTTCTGGCAGCCGACCGATCCCGAGAATGTCAAAAATCGTGAAGATATAGGCTATGGCATGGTGCGAACGGAAGTGCTCTGCGCGGCTTGCGACGCGCATTTGGGGCATGTTTTTCCAGATGGCCCTGCGCCGACGAATTTGCGTTACTGCATCAACTCAGTGGCATTAAGGCTTGAGGCGTCGGATGACTCAAAAGGCTGACGCGAACTATCGTTTGTCGTGCGCAACGACTAACACAACCACAGCGAAGCCCCGTGGCCCCGTGCGGCGCTATGCTGGTTGCGGGCTATAACGAGGGCTCCCTAAAGCCTGAAGCGAGAAAGCTAGGATCGTAGCTTCCTCACTTTAGTGGTTTGTCGCCGCGGAATAGGTTTTAAGACAAAGGCCGGTTACGTTTTGGGTAAGGTGACACCGGTTTGGTTTTGATATTTACCGCCACGATCTCGGTAGGACACCTCACAGATTTCATCGGACTCTAGAAAGATGACTTGTGCAACGCCCTCGTTTGCATAGATCTTTGCGGGTAGCGGCGTAGTATTAGAGAATTCTAGCGTGACGTGACCTTCCCATTCTGGCTCTAACGGTGTGACATTAACGATAATTCCGCAACGGGCGTAGGTTGATTTTCCGAGACAAATTGTGAGCACGTTGCGCGGTATTCGAAAGTATTCGAGCGTCCGGGCGAGGGCAAAAGAGTTCGGTGGAATAATGCACACGTCTTGGTTGATGTCAACGAAGCTTTCTGGATCGAAATTCTTCGGATCTACAATGGCTGAGTTGATATTAGTGAATACTTTAAATTCTGGCGCGCACCGGATGTCGTATCCATAACTCGAAACTCCGTAAGAGATGACGCGATCGCCGTTGATCGCACGAATTTGCCGAGGCTCGAAAGGTTCTATCAGAGCGCGTTCGGTGGCCATTTGAATAATCCATTTATCGGACTTGACAGGCATCGTAGGGTCTCAGTTGTTCTGCACGACAATATTTGGAAACTTTGCTGAATAGTCTTTCGCTCGAAGTGCTAGTTTTCCACTGACCCTCCGGGCGATTTCCCGATACATATGGCTCGGTCTTGAATCGGGTTGCAGAGCTACGGTTGGCTTTCCGTTGTCCACTCCCGCCCTTATCTGAGTATCCAGTGGCAGTGAACCGAGCATGTCGATGCCATATTGCTGAGCTATTGATTCACCACCGCCGGCACCAAAAATATGTTCCTCGTTGCCACAGCTGCTACAGATGTGGACACTCATATTTTCAATTATGCCTAACACTGGAACATCGACCTTCTCAAACATTTTCAATGCCTTACGTGCATCCAACAAGGCAATGTCTTGCGGCGTTGTAACGATTACAGCCCCACTTACGGGAATCTTTTGACATAAGGTCAATTGGATGTCCCCGGTTCCGGGCGGTAGATCGATTATCAGGTAGTCAATGTCGGACCAGTTGGTATCATTAAGCAACTGTTCAAGTGCTCCAGTTACCATTGGGCCGCGCCATATCATTGGCGTGTCCTCTTCGATTAGATTGCCAATCGAGATCGATTGGATTCCATAGCTAACAATGGGTTCCATTGATTTACCATCCCGTGACTCTGGTTTGCCCTGGGCACCTAACATGCGGGGTTGGCTAGGGCCGTAAATGTCGGCGTCGAGAATGGCGACACGCGCACCCTCGTCTCGCATTGCGAGTGCTAGGTTTGTAGCCGTCGTGGATTTGCCGACGCCGCCTTTGCCTGATGCAACCGCGACGATATTTCTGACCTCGGTAAGTCTCTTTGTGCCATGCTGAACGGCGTGGGCTGTGATTTTGGCACGAATATCGAATTCGACCTCGATGTCGTTTCGAAGATCCGCGATCCGTGACCGTAGGGTATTTTCCAACTCAGCGGCGTACCGCGCTACTGGGAAGCCGAGCTCTATCTCGATTCGCACCGAATTATCGTCAATTTTAATCGAGTTGATAGCTCCGGCGGCAACGAGATCGATACCAAGATAAGGATCGATAGTTGATTCGATGACGGCGCTTATTTGTTCTTGTGTGACGGGCATAGGAGACTCCCTGGGACGCTAAATAGGTGGCTATTCTACACAAAGCGCTGGCGTCGCGGCGCATGGTATCGGGGCGTCTGAAATGTTACCGTTGCGGCACAACAAAGACCGCCTAAAATTATCGAAAAGAGTCGTTATCGTCACGTTTCAAGACTTATCGCAATGAGCCACGAAAAACGGAAAATTCTCGTAACTAGTGCCCTGCCCTACGCAAATGGGCCCATCCATATAGGTCATCTCGTCGAATACCTGCAAACGGATATTTGGGTGCGCTTTCAAAAAATGCGAGGTCACATATGCCATTTTGTGTGCGCAGATGACGCGCACGGTACACCGATCATGCTTAGGGCCGAGGAAGAGGGGGTAACTCCAGAAGCACTTATCGAGCGCGTGAGCGCCGAGCATCAGAGGGATTTTTCCGCGTTTGGGATTGAATTCGATAACTATCATTCAACCCATTCATCTGAAAATAAGGAAATATCGGAATTGATCTATGGTCGGTTAAGGGAGGCCGGCCATATCTGTCGAAAGGTAATTACACAGGCGTACGATCCTGTGAAAAAATTGTTCCTACCCGACCGATTTATCCGCGGTAGCTGCCCACATTGTGCGGCACCAGAGCAGTATGGTGACAGTTGCGAAAACTGCTCTCGAACTTACTCACCCACCGATCTAGTGAATCCGGTTTCGGCACTCAGTGGTGCTACTCCGGAGCAGCGCAAATCCGAACATTTGTTCTTTAAGTTGTCG
>DPMX01000099.1:10539-10761 GCA_003540955.1 Gammaproteobacteria bacterium | reverse complement strand
GATGATTACAAAACCAGCGATACTTTATTTGCCGTCCCTAACTTAAAATTCAACACTGCAGAGTAGAAGTTTGATGCGACTTGGAAAATTTACTCTCCGTTAACTACTAAGCCTAAACAGTTATAGAAACCTCTTCCATGGAGAAAACTTACGACCCACACTCGATCGAATCCGATCGTTATGACCACTGGGAGAAAGCTGGCTACTTCCAACCATCTGGCA
>DPMX01000099.1:9476-10246 GCA_003540955.1 Gammaproteobacteria bacterium | reverse complement strand
GCTACTTCCAACCATCTGGCACGGGCAAGCCGTATTGCATCATGTTACCGCCGCCAAATGTCACAGGCTCCTTACACATGGGGCATGCTTTCCAAGACACTTTGATGGATGTGCTAACTCGCTATAAACGCATGCAGGGTATGCGGACATTATGGCAATGTGGTACTGATCACGCGGGTATCGCTACACAAATGATCGTCGAACGCCGTTTAGAACAAGACGGCATCTCTCGTAGCGAGATGGGACGTGAAAAATTTATCGATGCAGTGTGGCAATGGAAGGCTGAGTCTGGCGGGACGATCACGAAACAACTCCGTCGTATGGGTGCGTCGATGGACTGGACTCGTGAACGGTTTACTTTGGACGAAGGCCTTTCTCACGCAGTAACCGAAGTGTTTGTCCGCTTGTATGAAGAGGACCTCATTTATCGAGGCAAACGACTAGTCAATTGGGATCCTGTTCTTCGCACCGCAATCTCGGATCTGGAAGTCGTAGCAGAAGAGGAGAACGGCAAATTGTGGCATGTCCGTTATCCTTTGGCTGATGATTCAGGTCACGTGGTGGTCGCGACTACCCGGCCGGAAACAATACTTGGAGATACAGCAGTAGCGGTCCATCCTACCGACGATCGTTACCGAAAAATTATTGGAAAATCTATCGAACTTCCATTATGTAACCGAACTATTTCCATCATTGCCGACGACTATGTCGACCCCGAATTTGGCTCAGGCGCCGTGAAAATTACTCCAGCCCATGACTTCAATGATTAT
>DPMX01000099.1:0-9178 GCA_003540955.1 Gammaproteobacteria bacterium | reverse complement strand
AGCCCATGACTTCAATGATTATGACGTTGGGAAACGGCACGGGTTAGCGCAAATCAATATATTCACCGACAGCGCGACTATCAATGACAACGCGCCAATTGAATATAGAGGTTTGGACCGGTATGCCGCTCGCGACCGCATCGTCGCGGACCTCAAAGCGCTCGATCTCATCGCAAGCATCGACGAACACAAACTGATAGTGCCTCGTGGCGACCGTTCCAGGGCAGTAGTAGAACCATATTTGACCGATCAATGGTTTGTAAGAATAGAGCCGTTAGCAAAACCTGCTATTTCAGCGGTGGAAAACGGCGACATTCGCTTTATCCCCGAGAATTGGAGCAAGACCTATTTCGAGTGGATGCGCCATATTGAAGATTGGTGCATCTCTCGACAGCTCTGGTGGGGACACCGCATTCCTGCATGGTACGACGCCGATGGAAACATTTACGTCGGCCATAATGAAGCCGACGCGCGAATGCGAAACAATCTAAAACCAAACGTACCACTTCGGCGCGATGCGGATGTCCTAGATACATGGTTTTCGTCGGCTCTATGGCCCTTCTCAACCCTAGGCTGGCCAAATCAAACTCCAGCATTGGATACCTATTACCCGACTAACGTACTGGTTACCGGATTCGATATTATTTTTTTCTGGGTCGCCAGAATGATCATGATGGGCATAAAGTTTATGGATAATGTGCCTTTCAAAGAAGTTTATATCCATGGCCTCGTTCGGGACAACGAAGGCAACAAGATGTCTAAATCGAAAGGGAATATTCTTGATCCAATCGACCTCATAGATGGTATCGATTTGGAGTCTCTAGTTGCCAAACGTATCGGTGGATTAATGCGGCCTAACGACGCTAGCAAAATTGAAAACGCTACGCGCAAACAATTTAAAGAGGGCATAGACAGTTACGGTACCGACGCCTTGCGCTTTACCTTCGCTTCAATGGCGACCCAAGGACGTGATATACGGTTTGATTTAGGCCGTGTTAGTGGCTACCGAAATTTTTGTAATAAAATTTGGAATGCAGCACGCTTCGTGATGCTAATGTGCGATGGTCGCAGCTTATCGGACCAGGACAGATCCGCGCAACAAGGATTGGCAGAGAATTGGATCCGCTCCCGTCTTCGGAGTCGACTCACTCAAATTGAAACAGGGTTTGAAACCTATCGCTTTGATCTCGCTGCGCAAGCCATTTATGAATTTATTTGGGATGAATACTGCGATTGGTATATTGAATTCGCTAAGATCGGGTTAAACAACCAATCTGCCACAGATAGTGAAACCCTTGCAATGCGGCGTACCTTGGTCGAGGTCCTTGAAATAAGTTTGCGAGCGCTGCACCCGGTGATGCCCTATATAACTGACGAGATCTGGTTAAAGCTTGCGCCGCTGCTCGGCAAGGATGGAAATACTATCATGTTGCAGAAATTTCCCGGCGCGGCGGACTTAAGTCACGATCCGGAAGCGGAACAGGCAATGACGTGGATCCAAAATTTTATCCTTGGGGTGCGTCGAATTCGCGCAGAGAACAATATCGATCCGAATCGGCGGATTAATATCCAGGTACTCGGCGGCTCCCCGATAGAATGTCAGTGGCTGGAATCCTATGATTTATATCTTCGGCAACTGGGGCGTACTAACCGCATCAAACGCGTCTTGAGTAGAGAGGGAGAGGCCGCGGGGGTGTTAGCCGGAGAGATGACCGTCCTTATACCGCTCTCCGATATAATTGATCCAGTAATTGAACTAGAGCGCCTGAAACGTGAATTAGACAAATTATGCGGTGAGCTCGAAATAAACAAAGGAAAACTTAACAATCGAGCGTTTGTTGAAAAAGCACCTTCTCCAATAGTCGAGAAGGTGCGGAATCGGGTCGGAGAAATAGAAGATGCGATCTCACACGTTGAGAATCAATTGCGAAATCTCCGGGGCGATTAGCAAATTCCGAACATTTACCCATCGAACTCGTAAAGAAACTTCGGGGTGTTTCAGATTGGTTTATTCGCATACTATTTATCCTCACGAAACGTTATATGGGTTCAAGTCTCTCAATTAACTATGGTCAGCCCTAATTGCTTATGTTCGAAAGATTAAAAGAGGATATCGATTGTGTATTTGACCGAGATCCCGCGGCACGAAATACTTTAGAAGTGGTCACGGCCTATCCTGGTTTGCATGCTGTATTAATGCATCGGCTTAGTCATATCTTGTGGGTCCGTGGGTTCAAATGGTTCGCTCGGCTAAATTCACACATCGCACGCTTTTTCACGGGGATCGAGATCCACCCTGGGGTCAAGATCGGTAGAAGATTTTTTATTGATCACGGAATGGGGGTTGTGATAGGTGAAACTGCGGAAATCGGTGACGATTGTACGCTATATCACGGTGTCACCTTGGGTGGCACAAGTTGGGAGAAAGGTAAACGACATCCAACCTTAAAAAATGCTGTTGTAGTCGGTGCCGGTGCGAAAGTACTCGGCCCTATAACCATCGGTGCTGACTCAAGGATCGGATCTAATGCTGTGGTGGTCAAAGACGTCCCCAAGAATGCCACTGTGGTTGGCGTTCCAGGACGCATAGCGGGGAGTATGGAAAAATCCGAAGCCAACGCAGAAGAACGTAAAAAGACCGCCGAACGGCTCGGATTCGCCGCCTACGGCCAAGTACGTGATATGAGTGACCCATTGTCTCAAGCAGTGGATTCGATGCTTGATCATGCGAAATTGATAGAAAACGAGCTCGAGCAAATAAAATCTAAGCTAGCCCAGCTTGAACTTGAGCCACCACAAACGAAAATACCCATCAAAGGCAAAGAAAAGAGCTAAATTCTATTCTTGACTAAATTAGTGTGTTTCTGGGATAATCGCGGCCATTTTGATTGGGATCACTCCTCTGGTGGGCACATATGCGTCTAACTACACGCGGCCGATACGCCGTTACGGCGATGCTGGATTTGGCACTACATGACCAAGGTGGCCCAGTCTCTTTATCTGATATAGCGGCTCGACAAGGCATCTCCCTATCCTATCTGGAGCAATTGTTTTCACGTCTGCGCAAGCAAGGCTTAGTAGACGGAACCCGCGGGCCGGGCGGTGGCTACCAATTGCTGAAATCGGTTAATTTAATTTCGGTCGCGGACGTGATTGATGCTGTCGACGAAACCGTCGATGCAACAAAATGCGGTGGTCAACAGAACTGTCAAGGGGAGCACCGCTGTTTAACGCACGATTTATGGGCTGATCTGAGTACACAAATTCGTAGCTTTCTGGGCAATGTGAGCCTAAACGAACTCGTCGGCCAGCAAAGTGTCCAAGCAATTCGACAGTGGCAAGACCACCGCCACGAACTTAGCCATAACGCGTCTTTATAGATGGGGTTAGATAGATGTCCGTAACATTAACAGAGAGCGCGGCCGCGCACGTCAATAAATACCTTAAAAATGAGCCGACCGCAAAAGGCCTGCGCTTAGGTGTTAGAACTACTGGCTGCTCGGGCTACATGTACGTTGTAGAGCCCGCCGAGACTGTCACCGTACTTGATAGAGTATTCGAATCCAACGGAATCCAGCTGGTTATCGACTCCGAGAGTTTGAAGTATCTTGATGGTACCAAGGTCGACTTCTCCCGAGAAGGTTTGAACGAAGGGTTTAAATTCAAAAACCCTAACGTGAAGGAGACCTGTGGTTGTGGCGAAAGCTTCAGTCTCTAGATCTATTTTCCATTAAATGTCGCCACGCAACGATAACAGGTAAAACAGGAATTCTAATCATGGCGAGCCAGCCAAAAGAAATCACTGAATTCGTAACCCAGAAATACGAAGCGGGCTTTTATACCGATATCGAGCAAGATAGTGTCTCTCCCGGCCTCAATATGGATGTTATCGAGTTCATCTCCAAGAAGAAGGGAGAGCCCCAGTGGATGCTTGATTGGCGCCTAAAAGCCTATACTCGCTGGACAAACATGATCGAACCGAAATGGGCACACGTAAAGTACCCCCCCATAAATCTACAGGCTATCTCGTACTATTCTGCGCCTAAATCGCAAGAGGATGCGCCAAAAAGTCTCGATGAAGTAGACCCTGAGTTACTCAAAACATACGAGAAGCTTGGTATTCCGCTGGAAGAACAAAAAATGCTTGCTGGCGTCGCTGTTGACATGGTCTTCGATAGCGTCTCTGTGATGACAACGTTCAAAGAGAAACTTGCCGAAGCTGGAGTGATCTTCTGCTCTTTCTCGGAAGCGGTGAAGAATCATCCGGAGCTAGTGCAGCGCTATCTCGGCAGCGTTGTGCCAGTAAGTGACAATTATTTCGCTGCACTTAACTCAGCGGTATTTACCGACGGTTCATTCGTTTATATCCCTAAAAATATCCGCTGTCCGATGGAGTTGTCGACTTATTTTCGGATCAATGCAATGAATACGGGACAGTTTGAACGCACTTTGATCATTGCTGACTCCGGCAGCCATGTTAGCTATCTTGAAGGTTGCACCGCTCCAATGCGGGACGAAAATCAGTTGCACGCCGCGGTCGTAGAACTCGTGGCCCTAGATAACGCCGAGATAAAATACTCAACAGTACAAAACTGGTACCCCGGGGACGAAAATGGAGTCGGTGGGATATACAACTTTGTTACTAAACGTGCCGATTGCCGTGGGGTCAACTCAAAGGTTTCCTGGACTCAGGTGGAAACCGGATCTGCAATCACCTGGAAATATCCAAGTTGTGTATTGAAGGGCAATAATTCCGTCGGCGAATTCTACTCGGTCGCCCTGGCAAGGAGCTATCAGCAAGCCGACACCGGAACGAAAATGGTGCATCTCGGGGAGAATACCCGCAGCACAATAATTTCAAAAGGTATCTCCGCTGATCAAGGTCAAAACGCATATCGGGGCCTGGTTCGCATCGCGAAAGGGGCAAAGAACGCGCGTAACTACACACAGTGCGATTCTCTGTTGATCGGAGATAGATCCGGTGCACACACATTCCCATACGTAGAGGTCAAGAATAAAACTGCACAAGTTGAACATGAAGCATCAACTTCGAAGATAAGTGACGATCAATTATTTTATTTACGTCAACGCGGTATTAGTGACGAAGATGCAATAAATATGATCGTAAATGGTTTTTGCCGCGAAGTATTTAAAGAATTACCAATGGAGTTTGCAGTAGAAGCGCAGAAGCTACTGAGTATTTCGCTCGAAGGTTCCATCGGCTAGGAGCTACAAATACCTTCTCTACATGTCAGGAAGCACAATGCTCAAAATAAACAATTTACAAGTATCAATAGCCGATAAGCGCATCCTCAATGGTCTCAACCTAACCGTCAAGGCCGGTGAGGTTCACGCCATAATGGGGCCTAACGGATCCGGGAAAAGCACCCTTTCTCATGTCGTAGCCGGTCGTGAGGGCTACGATATTACGGCGGGTGGCATCACATTTAACGGTAAAAACCTACTCGAATTAGCGCCAGAGGAACGAGCAGGTGAAGGAGTGTTCCTAGCCTTTCAGTATCCTGTTGAGATCCCAGGCGTGAACAATGTGTACATGCTAAAAGCAGCACTTAACGGGCTACGCAAGTATCGTGGGCAACCCGAACTTGATGCTGTCGATTTCTTAAAGCTGGTTAAGGCTAAAACAAAATCCGTTGGCATTGACGATGGGCTACTGAATCGACCGATTAATACGGGTTTCTCTGGAGGTGAAAAAAAACGTAACGAGGTATTTCAGATGAGTGTATTAGAACCTCGTCTGGCAATCCTTGATGAAACCGATTCTGGTCTCGATATCGACGCACTCAAAGCTGTTGGTGATGGCGTAAATCAACTTCGAAACAGCGATCGCTCGTTTGTCATCGTCACCCATTATCAGCGATTGCTCGACTACATCGTGCCGGATTTCGTCCATGTCCTAGCCGGGGGTCGTATCGTCCGGTCTGGAGATAACTCTCTGGCACTAGAGCTAGAAAAGCGCGGCTATGATTGGCTGAAGGATGAGACTAGTACCACATGAGTGCATTGGCAAACAGTCTGGCAACGCAATTTCGGGAGCACTTTAATAAACTCCCGGGTGCTGACAATCCCAGTATAGTGGCCATGCGCAAGCGCGCGTTTTCACATTTTGAAGCAACGCCGATGCCGACTACAAAACATGAAGACTGGAAGTATACTGATATTCGTCCTCTATACGACACTACCTATACTGCACTCAACGAGGCCTCTGAATCGGATTTCGAAGATCTGCATTTATCTGATTTACCGCTGCCAACCTTTACGCCGCATGTTGTCGTGTTCCTCGACGACCAATTTTGTAGGCGCTTGTCCAATGTAGGTGCTTTACCCAAAGGAGTCGAACTGACAACCATCAAATCGCTCCTGCAACGAAAGTCGCCTACCATAATCGACCATATGGAAGGCTTCGACACAGCGTTTCCATCTCTTAACTCCGCGTTGTTACGCGACGGGATTTACGTCGACCTCGAACCGGGAACAAACATGGTCGAACCAATCCATGTCGTTTTTCTGTCGCCGCATGGAAAAGCGCCACGATTGAACTCTGCTCGATTAATTGTCAACGGACAAAATAACAGCCGTTGTGTAATTGTGGAAAGCCATTACAACCTGAGTGGCGCTCAGAGCATGACGAACGCATTGACACAGATCTACGCGAGAGAAGGGGCTCGTGTCTTACACCATCGTATACAGATCGGCGAAACAGCGGCGCATCATATCGGTAACGTGTTCGCGACCGTTGAAAAAGACGCCGAAGTCGAAACCTACTCGTTCGCATTCGGCGGTGGTATCGCGAGGATTGACGTCAATGCTGATCTCATTGGATCCGGGGCTAACGTCGTTTTGAACGGACTGTTCATGGTTAATGATAGGCAACATATCGATCATCACACTCGCGTACGACATAGGATGCCTCATACCAACAGTACGGAAAATTATAAGGGTATTGCTGATGGTGACGGTCGCGGCGTCTTCAACGGCAAGATCCTAGTAGAAAAGAACGCTCAGAAAGTTAAAGCGTTGCAGTCGAGTAGAAATCTTCTGCTAGCAGATAATGCAGAAATTGATACAAAACCTGAATTAGAAATTTATGCGGATGACGTTAGTTGCGCTCACGGTGCGACCGTTGGTCAGCTCGACGAAGATGCGTTTTTTTATCTCCGATCACGCGGGATCGACGAACAAACTGCCCGCAGCATATTGACATTTGCCTTCGCCGCAGAAATTCCGGGTGATATCAGCATCGTCGATTTGCGCAAATGGCTAGAAGGCTTAATCATCGATCGGACAAATGCAATAGGTTTGAATACGGTTAGGCATGATGAATGAGTATCATGCTCAGGCACCTCAAACTGTCTTTGATGTCGAACAAGTCCGAAAAGATTTTCCGATCCTTAAAGAATCGATCAATGGACATCCTCTAGTTTATTTAGACAACGCGGCAACTACGCATAAACCGCAAGTTGTGATCGATACCATCGCTGAATTCTACCAGTCACAAAACGCTAATATCCATCGAGGTGTACATACCCTAAGTCAGCGCGGAACTGATGCCTACGAAGCGGCACGGGCTAAAGTACAAAATTTCATCAACGCTGATTCACCAAGTGAAGTTATTTTCACCCGAGGCACAACAGATTCGATTAACCTAGCAGCTAACAGTCTTGCGCGCTATTTGTTATCGAAAGGTGATGAAATCCTGATTTCCGAATCAGAGCATCACTCTAATATTGTTCCATGGCAGATGATCTGTGAACAATACGGTTCGAATCTTGTAGTGGCGCCTATCAATGATGATGGAGAAATCATAATCCCCGAGTTCGAAAATCGTCTATCACCAAAGACGAAGATAGTTTCGTTCGGTCACATTTCAAACGCACTGGGGACAATAAATCCAGTCCAAAAACTCACTTCGCTCGCTCACGAGGCGCAGGCTACTGTGCTGATAGACGGCGCACAAGCAGTAGCTCATGCGTTAGTTGACGTACAGAACATTGATTGTGATTTCTACGCTTTCTCGGGACATAAAATATTTGCGCCTACAGGGGTAGGGGTACTCTTTGGCAAACGCGAGTTACTCGAAGCGATATCACCCTATCAAGGCGGCGGAGACATGATTAAAGAGGTCCGCTTCGATAAAACAGAGTACAACGACATACCGTATAAGTTCGAGGCGGGGACACCAAACATTGCGGGCGCTATCGGTCTCGGGACGGCTTTAGATTACGTCATAGATCTGAATTTCGCCGCAGCGATCAGCTACGAGGATGACTTGTTTAATTATGCAATCGCACGTTTGTGCGAGATAGATAGTTTACGCATGATCGGAACGGCGATTGAAAAGGCGGCCGTATTATCTTTCACGATAGATAACGTCCATCCCCAAGATATTGGACTTCTATTGGATAGCCAGGGGGTTGCGGTTCGCACCGGCCACCATTGTGCGATGCCGGTTATGCAGCGATATGGCATTTCGGGCACAGTCCGCGCATCATTGTCGATATACAATACAAAAGCGGAAATCGATAGCTTTATTAGGGCTGTCATCAAAGCCAAAGACATGCTTGTTTGAAACTAGAAAATATAGAATAAAATGGACAAACAATCAGATTTTAATGAGCCAATCAATTTGTCTAGAGATTGCGAAGCGATACTCATACCAGAAGGCGCGCCAATTACCCTGGAGAAAGGGACTGCGGTGTATGTTACCCAAGCGCTTGGGGGATCGGTCACAGTAAACGTAAACGGAAATCTAGCGAGAATTCCTCCGCAAAACATTGATGCAATCGGCCTTGAAGTCCAAACGCAAACCGCGGATAGCACGACTAGCGGCGACGGCATAGTTGATGAAGCAAAGGTATGGGAGCTATTAGGCACCTGTTACGATCCAGAGATACCCATTAACATCGTAGAGCTTGGATTAATCTATCGCTGCGAAATTACACCACTCGAAGACGGCGGTAACCGTGTCGTCATCGACATGACCCTAACCGCTCCAGGCTGCGGAATGGGGCCCTTCTTAGTAGATGATGTAGAACAAAAGCTGATGCAGGTAGCAAACGTATCCGAGGTTAATGTCGAGCTTGTCTTCGATCCCATTTGGAATCCGGAAATGATGTCCGAGGCAGCACGGCTGCAAACTGGCTTATACTGAAAACCG
>DPMX01000120.1:801-5246 GCA_003540955.1 Gammaproteobacteria bacterium | reverse complement strand
TTATTGCCCCACACAGCGAAGCGATGCGCCCCGTCGTCTCCCATTCCAAGCCATTCATGAGCCCGTATAACAAACCCGCACGATAAGCGTCACCACAACCCGTTGGATCGAGAATCGGGCTCGCGGCGGCGTTCGGAATCTCAATGACGCTGTCGTTAGCGTAAATTCGAGAGCCGTCTCCCCCACACGTGACGATCAGTGCTTCGACGCGTTGCGCGATATCGTCTGCAGACCACCCCGTGCGTTCCTGCATGAGTTCCGCTTCGTAGTCATTCACGGTGACCCAGGTTGATTGCTCAATGAAACGTTTAAGATCTTCGCATTCGAACATCGGCATTCCTTGCCCGGGATCGAAAATGAACGGCACATCGATCTCAACGAATTGCTGCGCATGCTGTATCATCCCATCGCGTCCGTCTGGCGCAATTATTCCTATGGAAACATTGTCAACGTGAGCGACATTATTTTGGGCCGCATAGTTCATCGCGCCTGGATGGAAAGCGGTAATTTGATTGTCATCCAAATCTGTCGTAATAAACGCTTGCGCGGTAAATGCTTCTTTAATCTGTGCGACATGGGAGCGATTTAGACCACATTCGTCCATCCACGCCGCATACGGTGCAAAGTCTGATCCAACGACACCCATTGGAATCGGGTCGCCACCGAGGAGGTGCAAATTATAGGCGATGTTCCCAGCACACCCGCCGTACTCTCGCCTCATTTCCTCCACCAGGAAAGACACATTTAACATATGGATCTTATCTGGAAGGATATGGTTTTTGAAATAACCCTGGAACACCATGATATTGTCGTAAGCAAACGACCCACAAATTAACGCTGACATTTTTCCCCTTTTACGTGTAATGAAACGAACGACGTTATTATGGCCTACTGGCATCCGTGATGGCAGGTCACGAAGTACTTGAGACGGCAAATTTATATTATGACCGATACGTGGACATGATCCTTTTTGATGTAGTGACTAGCACTAACATCATCGTTGCAATAATAAGTTTCGTTTTGCTCGTCGTGCTGGAGTCACCTCTTGAATCTTGGTTGCAGCGGTTGGTAACTACCAACCAGTGGTTACAGTGGTTACAGTGGTGCTGTAAACATCTTGTCGCACCGCTACTTAGAGCCGGCATCCTGGTAATATTTGTGTATCTGGCATACCCCGAAATCTTCAACCTGAGCGTCGCGCCCACTATAGGCGAACTGATCGCTGAGGAACAGAAACACACGCCGAGTTTACTATCCGCGTTATGCCTAGCCGGATTTCTTGCCACATTTATCCCAAAGCTAAGAATCAGACCTGAAATTATCCTCCCTATCCAAGCTTGTTTGTTATGTGGGCTGTTATTCTCTGCTTTGACTAATTATCTTGGAGTGACGACATCAACCTTATGGCCTGGCACAGATATTTTTTTGATCATAGCTTGTGTTGCATATTTTGGCCGTCACCTAAGTCAGATCATCACCAAGACACAAGGCAGCCGGCTAGATTCATTATTTCGCACGCAAGTATCCGGTTTGGTAATTGCCAGCGCCATCAAACTACTAACGCAGATTTCTACTATTATATTGTTCTGCCAAGGCCTTGCCCGACAACTTACGATATAAATCGCAATATGTATAACCGCTTACGCCGGCCGGAGAGAATATTCAGCTTTGTCTGCATTTAGAAGATCGCCTAATAACCGTGTAAGGTAACGACCGGTGTGGGAACTAGGATGCACCGCTACTTGCTCCGGAGTGCCCGCTGTAATAATTTCGCCACCACCGCTGCCACCTTCGGGTCCGAGATCGATCACCCAATCGGCAGTTTTTACGACGTCAAGGTTGTGCTCGATGACAACAATCGTATTCCCGTGATCCCGTAAGCGATGGAGCACTTTGAGTAACTGCTCGATATCGTAGAAGTGAAGCCCAGTAGTTGGCTCATCCAAAATATACAAGGTCTTGCCAGTATCTCTTTTGGAGAGTTCGCGGGCAAGTTTCACGCGCTGCGCCTCCCCGCCCGATAATGTGGTCGCATTTTGACCCAGGCGGATATACGACATCCCGACATCGAGTAAGGTCTTTAATTTAGGGAAAATTGCGGGAACAGCCTCGAAGTAATTTAACGCCTCCTCAACGGTCATATCGAGGACTTGGCTGATATCCTTACCTTTGTACAATATCTCCAAAGTCTCGCGGTTATAACGACTGCCCTTGCACGCATCACAGGAGACGTAAACATCTGGCAAGAAATGCATCTCTACTTTGATAACCCCGTCGCCTTGACACGCCTCACATCGCCCGCCTTTAACATTGAAACTAAACCGCCCGGGCTTGTAACCACGCGATCGAGCCTCTTGAGTAGCGGCGAAAAGTTCACGAATAGGGGTAAACAAACCGGTATACGTCGCTGGATTTGAACGCGGAGTCCTACCGATTGGACTTTGATCGATGTCGACAACTTTATCAAAAAAATCTAGTCCAGAAACGTTTTTAAAAGGTGCAACTTTATGCGAAGCCTTGTTCAATTCTCGTGCCGTCAGATGGTATAAGGTGTCATTAACCAGGGTCGATTTACCAGATCCCGACACCCCAGTCACACAAGTCATCAGTCCGACTGGAATCTCGAGATCAACTGACTTTAAATTATTACCAGTCGCTCCTGTGATTCGGAAAATTCGCTGCTCGTCGCGCGGTGTACGAGGCACTGGAATCTCAATGCGACGTCGCCCCGAAATATATTGCCCTGTCAGTGATTCCGAACACCTCGCGATTACCTCAGGTCTACCATGGACCACTACTTTGCCGCCGTGTACCCCAGCCCCAGGACCCATATCGACGACATAATCACCAGCTTTTATCGTCTCCTCGTCATGCTCAACCACGATCACAGTGTTGCCCAGATCGCGCAGGTGGGTGAGTGTATTAAGTAAACGCTGGTTATCACGCTGATGCAATCCTATTGATGGTTCATCTAGGATGTACATAACCCCGACCAAGCCCGCGCCAATTTGGCTGGCTAATCGAATACGTTGCCCCTCGCCCCCAGACAACGTATCTGCACTGCGATCCAAAGTCAGATAATCTAAACCGACGTTTACCAAAAACTGCAACCGTAACTGCACTTCTTTGATTACCTTGCTCGCAACTTCTCCGCGATGGCCGGGTAAATTGATTTCCGCGAAAAATTTCTGTGCAACGCCGATCGGCATCTTAGTTATTTCCGAAATCCGCTGACCTGCTACGAAGACGTTTGCAGCGGCGAGATTGAGACGATCCCCATTACAATCTGGACAGATCTTCGATGCAAGATAGCGGCCGAGTTCCTCCCGGACCACATTCGATTCAGTTTCACGGAAACGCCGTTCCATATTCGGCAGTACCCCTTCGAAAACGTGCTTACGGGTGTACGTATTTCCGGCCGATCGCAGATAAGAGAACTCGATCTCGGTATTGCCACTACCGTACAAAATGACTTTTCGGATCGCGGGGCTTAGTTCATTAAACGGGGTATCAATGTCAAACTTAAAATGCTTGGCGAGTGCACTAACAAGCTGAAAGTAATAGGCGTTACGCCGATCCCAGCCGCGAATAGCGCCCGCAGGCAGACTCTGATCCGGTCGCTGGACGACCCGTTCTTCATCGAAATACTGGACACCACCCAAACCGTCGCACCGACTGCACGCACCTGCAGGGTTATTGAAAGAAAACAGACGTGGTTCTAGTTCACTAATGCTGTAGCCGCATTGCGGACACGCAAAACGCGCTGAGAACAAAATTTCACTCGATGGCGGCCCATCTATTTCACGGATCCGGGCGACACCATCACCAAGATCAATCGCAATCTCAAATGATTCCGCCAGGCGTTGCTGTAGGTCATCACGTACTTTGAAACGATCGATTACGACGTCAATGTCATGCTTCTTATGCAACTCTAGGACGGGAGGATCCTCCAACATGACAACTTCTCCATCCACGAAGGCACGCACAAAACCTTGTCGTGATAGTGAATCGAACACTTGGACATGCTCTCCCTTTCGGTCCCGGACAACTGGGGCAAGCAACATCAGAGCTTGCCCCTCTTTCATCGCCAATACCTGATCGACCATCTGTGATATTGTTTGAGCTTCAAGCGCCTCGCCATGCTCTGGACAACGTGGCTCTCCGACACGCGCATACATTAGCCGGATATGATCATAGATCTCTGTGATCGTTCCGACCGTAGACCGGGGGTTGTGAGACGTAGATTTCTGTTCGATAGAAATCGCAGGAGAAAGGCCCTCGATGTGATCAACATCAGGTTTCTCCATCATCGATAAGAACTGACGTGCATAAGCGGACAGTGATTCTACATAACGTCGTTGACCTTCCGCATATATCGTATCGAATGCAAGTGATGATTTTCCTGATCCTGAAAGACCAGTTATTACGACAAAATGATCTTTTGG
>DPMX01000120.1:0-550 GCA_003540955.1 Gammaproteobacteria bacterium | reverse complement strand
ATCGAATGCAAGTGATGATTTTCCGGAACCGGACAAACCAGTCACGATAATCAGCTTGTTACGCGGTAGATCAATATCCACGTTCTGAAGATTGTGAGTCCGTGCGCCGCGCAGAGAGATCGTATCCATCGATAATGCCGTTGCCGTGGGTCCGTTATAGAGAAGCAAGGGAATAGAGTACTATACGACGTTTTTTACTATTTGAACAAACTGAACCAAGTGCAAAAGAAAGACCGCTTAAACCAGACAGAACTCCGCACAGCGGCAGCACTCGCTAGCATATTTTTCCTACGTATGCTCGGCTTGTTTATGTTGCTGCCCGTACTCGCGCTGTACGCAAGGCGGATCGAAGGTGCGACCCCTTTTTTGATCGGTGCTGCTCTCGGCATCTATGGCCTTACCCAAGCCGCCCTGCAAATTCCGCTGGGGCGATGGTCAGACCGCATAGGTCGTAAGCCCGTGATCGCTATTGGGCTATTCATATTTACCGCAGGCGGAGCGGTTGCTGCAATCTCGGGTCAAATATCGGCCATAATTGCAGGACGTGCAC
>DPMX01000308.1:1900-7505 GCA_003540955.1 Gammaproteobacteria bacterium | reverse complement strand
TCCCAGCTGAGCTATGGCCCCATGATCGAACAGCCGATTTCACTTGCAGTGAGAAAAAGGGAGAACGGCGATAAACCTTTTTCTTTTCAGCTTGTTAGCGGCTACTCGTTCGAGGCCGCGCAGAGTACGGTAGGCACGAAAGCCTGTCAAGTCGCCGCGCGTTCAGCTATGTACACGAGTGCTCCATCTAAGCGTTCCAGGCAACGTTCGCGACCTAGTAATTCGAGCGTAATGTCGATCGACGGCGAAGCCGATGAACCAGTAACTGCAACACGAAGTGGTTGGGCAACTTTGCCCAATTTCATATTAAATTCTATCGCCGTTTGTTCGACGATATCTTTGAGCGCTGCCCCACTCCACGTATCTACGGCCACGAATTTTTCTCGTATTTTCTGTAGCACAGGTTCGACCGCCGGTCGCAGATGCTTCTTCGCAGCATTTTTATCACGAATAATATCACCGTAAAACATATGGCTTTGTTCAACAATCTCGGTCAAGGTCTTCGCCCGGGTGCGCTGTGCCTCAACCGCTGCGGCGACATCAGGACCGTCGTCCAATCGCACTTTCGAGGCTTCAAAAAATGGTTTCGCCATTGCCACAAGGTCCGCCGATGGGACATTTTGCAAGTAGTGCTGGTTCAACCATAAGAGTTTGTCCAAATCAAATGTCGCCGCCGACTTATTTAGTCCCTCGAAGTCGAACGCGTTCTTTAGCTCATCACGCGTAAAAATTTCTTGATCTCCATGCGCCCATCCGAGTCTGGCTAAATAGTTCGTCAGCGCGCCAACCAGAAAGCCTTGCTCGCGATATTCAAGCACACTAACAGCTCCATGACGTTTGGATAGCTTTTTACCATCCGAGCCATTGATCATCGGCACGTGTGCATAAATTGGTCGAGCGGCGCCTAGAGCTTCTAAGATATGAACTTGCCGTGGTGTATTGTTAATGTGATCATCACCACGAATGATATGAGTTACACCCATATCAATGTCATCGACAACGACAGTTAGATGATAGGTCGGACTACCATCGGACCGCGCAATCACGAGATCATCGAGCTGTGTGTTGCTGGTTGTAATGTGGCCATGCACCTTATCGGCTACCACGACAGCGCCATCTAACGGAGTTCGAAATCGGACTACCGGCGCAACTCCCCCGGTCGGCACATTATCGAGAGAACGGCAATGACCGTCGTAGCGAGGCTTAAGTTTTCGCACCATCTGATCAGCACGAAGTTTTTCGAGACGCTCTTTTGAGCAATAGCAGCGGTAGGCCTTATCTTGTGCCAACAATTGCTCTACCACTTCACCGTAACGATCAAAGCGTTGGGTTTGGTAATACGGCCCCTCGTCATAGTCGAGACCCAGCCATTCCATACCGGCCAAGATAATGTCCACAGACTGCTGACTCGAACGCCCTCGGTCTGTGTCTTCGATACGCAAGATAAACTTACCACCAAGCCTACGGGCATAAAGCCAATTAAATAACGCGGTTCGTATACTGCCAATATGTAGATCACCAGTTGGGCTCGGCGGGAAACGCGTAACGACAGACATGGCACACTACTAGTAAGTTAGAGGTCGTGAATTATAGGCGTTTTTTAGTAAAATTTAATTCGGCATCCATTTCACCCTTGCCATCCGGAACATTTAAAATAAGTCCGGCTAGATCGGAGTGAAAATGACTTTTTTCGTCTGTTAAACGATTCATCTGTCATTTACGTAAGAACCAACCATAACGGAGGTCTTGGTTTAGGGGTAGAAAATTTATGACGAAGCGAGTTTGACCGACCCTGAGGCCCAACCTAGAATGCGACTCCAATTTGGGGCGATTAGCTCAGCGGGAGAGCACTGCCTTCACACGGCAGGGGTCACTGGTTCGATCCCAGTATCGCCCACCAATTAAATCAATAGGTTACGATCATATTCTTGTCAGGGTAATTTCTAAACATCGGCTGGTAGTGCACATGTAGTGCAGTGAAGCGTCATAAACGGCAGACGTGGGACTCGCGTCACTCAGACTAAAACGTTCAGCGAGCTATCTCGGTTGTAAGACTCGATAAGCTGCAGACAGGCGTTTCATCTCTCAGCACCCTTTGTAGTTCTTCGCAACACACTCTCGGGCGAGTTTCTGTGCTTCAGCGATTTGATCGCCATTCAGATACCCATATACCGTTCAGCAATCTCCGTATTTTTCTCTGCACCCTCAACATCTCACCGATGACACATGACATAGCGGTCGTGCTCACTTAACACTTTGTTCAATATAATTAATCGCATGACGCGGATTTTGAAAATTTTTCAGAGGAACAATAAATCTGCGTTCATCTTTAAAGGAAAACAATCCATATATATTGTATCCATAATCCCATCCCATCATACCGCCACCATAATCACCAACTTCTATTAGAAATGATTGTGTGCATTGCCCCTTGAGGTTAGGAGCAAGTTCTTGGCATTTGTTAAGCGGCACGTTGGTTAAAATTCTATATGCGTATTCTGTGTAGTAATCTTCTGACGAACCAATTTTGCTCTCAATCTTTTTAGATTTGTTGTTAGTTTTGACACTCAATTTCATGGGATTCCCTATTACGCCGCCGATAACGGACCCTTTGAAACAAAGGTCGACTGGTGCTGCTAAAGTTATTCTCTCCTTAGGGGAATCGTCCCAATTGGGGAAAATTCCATCCAGACTAGGTATTTCCTTACCGAAATACATACCTGGATTTTTGCGAAAATTGGTTGATTGGCAATGGGTTAACATTTTCGATCCCGATTTTTCCAACCAATCGGCAAAAGTGTCGATCGCGCCCTCACGCGCGTTGGTCCGAAGAACTATGCGGCTCAAATAATCTCTTCCTGGTTCGATATTCCAACAATCTTCTTTCGGAATTTTGTATTTGTCTTCAAACGCCTCAAAATTATCACTTGAGTGCCATTCTCTAACAAAACATTGAGGTGGTATTATTCCCTCAGAGATTTCCCAACCAATCGGCATATTTGACCCCGGAATATCCTCTTCCTGCGCGCCCTTAATGGAGAAAATATGCCACTTGCCATCTTTTCGATTAAACAATATTGATCCGCTATCGGATCCGCTCTTCAGCACGAACGCACCCCACGCCACCGGTGAGCAAGGAGGATAAGCATGTAGTAAGTTCTTTCTCCAGTCGTCAGAAAAAATATCAGAGAATTTTTTGTCTACGATAAATTGTTTACGTGGACCCTGACCCGTTAACTCACCCTCGACAAGGGCAAATAAACCTTCAAGATTTTTTTCTTTTACAAGTTGCTTTATTTTTATTCCGAAATTGTAGGCATCCTCTGGATCGTCATAGTGATCAAACATCTTTGCAATTTTTCAGTCGTTGTCTGAACAGTTTAAGATTGATTGCTCTACTCCAAAAATCAGTCCCGAACTTCCAAGAAGAACGGTCATCGTTAGGAGAAGGATTAGAGTGATTCGGTTCATACTCAAAGTCTCTCACAGGAGGGGAAATCGGAATAGGCACCTGTTCTTTGACAAGCTACTGCAGAGCTTACGCCTAATTATCAGGCGAATACCAGTGTTTGGGATGTGGGACTCAGTGTGCCGTTCGTTCAGCCCACTGCTTAGCCCTTAATTAATAAATCGTTGCAGTGTGTTGCGGACTTCGATGTGAATAGTTTCAGGATCCGAGGTGCCCAGTCGGTATTGTTCTGCCAGGCTCAGCATCCTATCGGACAGAGAACCACCGTCGACCTCTTGTAGGATGGTGAAGCGCTCTGAACCGTCACAAATTTCGCGCCAGGCCGCACGAACTTCAGCCCAAAACGATGCTGTTTCGGCCCAGTAAGCGTCCCCGACCGCGAAATCGTAGTTGACGATCCTTTCGTAGCGGCTAATGCCGTCTTCACGTGCCAGATAAGGCATGTCGGCGTCGGGCTGACCGTCTCTGCCTAGCACGAGCTTTAATGCGTCGTCATCCTGAACCCACCCCGACGGCAAGATACTGATCTGACTGACCGTTTCAAGCACTTGATAATCATCGCGCACGCTGAACTCGCGGCGGGGCAAGGGCCGCCAAGCGGATTCACTGGTCCAGACCGAATAACCCGGGTCGTGACGCCAGCGACCAATCACTTCGTAGCGGGGAGAGTCGTCCACTTGAAATACTGCGCGACTCCAGGCGCCCTTGACGGTACCCCGGGGTCGCGAGAACCGCTGCCACGTCCCATTACCCGCATAGATCGAAAGTTCAGTGTCTTCATACCGCCAGTCTTGACGCCAGTGCTTGATAACAACGGGATCCGAGTATGTACCGTCTGGGCCTAGAAAACGCATGACGAGGATATGCTGCAGACTTATGTAATCAGTTTCGTCCGCAACGACGTAAACATTCTCGGTGCCCCAGGATTGGTATGGCTTCGCTGGTTGATAGTATTCGGTGAAACCCAAGGTTTCGATGTAGTCGAATGTGACACGGTAGGCACCCTGCATAGCTAGAATCGCTAGCCGATCACGGTTGAAAGAGCTTAAGGTTCGGTCCTGTAGTGCACGCCAGGCGACTGAGCTCTCGCGCTGAAGCGTAACATCGGGTCCTTTCGTCGTCGCACCGTAGGGTTTCATGGTGTCCCCTTCGGCGAACATCCACGAATATGTGTACTGACGGCGTTTCGCGTCGGCCTCGTTCCCCATTGCCGAAGGTTCGTCACAGTGGACCGATAGCGGAACCATCAGGCCCAGGACCGCGATGGGGATAATATATGCGTGGATACTCAGGCGGCTGCCGGATTCATGACGGCTTTCACTTCGAGAAATTCTTCGAATCCGAATTCTCCCCACTCGCGCCCGTTACCGGACTGCTTGTAGCCCCCAAAGGGAGCATTGAAATCCAGTCCGGCGCCATTGATGTGAACGTTACCTGCACGTAACTGCCGAGCTACGGATTGCACACGCTCTTCAGTGCGGCCCGAGACATACGCCGAGAGACCATACGGTGTATCGTTGGCAATCTCGATTGCGTCCTCTTCATTTGTATACGGAAGAATGCAAAGCACTGGACCGAAGATCTCTTCGCGTGCGATCGTCATTTCATTCGATACATTCGCGAAGATCGTCGGTTTGATGAAGTAACCTCGATTGAAACCTTCAGGCAAACCGGTTCCTCCGGTCACGAGGGTTGCGCCCTCCTCGATACCCGCCTCGATCAGTCGCTGAATCTTGTCGAATTGGACTTTACTAACGACGGGCCCGATCTTCGAATCTTTAAGGCGTGGGTCACCGACATTCGTCGATTCGGCCGCTTTTCTTGCGATTGCGACGGCCTCGTCATGCAATGTCTTGGGCACGAGCATTCGGCTGGGGGCATTGCAAGACTGACCAGAATTTAAGAACATTGCTTCGACACCGCCTTCAACGGCCTTTTCCAGATCGGCGTCATCGAGGATGACGTTCGCTGACTTTCCGCCGAGTTCCTGAGCCACGCGCTTCACGGTGTTGGCGGCCGCTCTGGCAACTGCCACACCAGCGCGGGTGGAACCTGTGAACGACATCATATCGATATCTGGGTGTGCGGCAAGTGCGGTGCCGACGGTCGGGCCATCCCCATTGACGAGATTGAACA
>DPMX01000308.1:1446-1584 GCA_003540955.1 Gammaproteobacteria bacterium | reverse complement strand
CCCGCCGGTACGCCGGCCTCGTCTAACACTTCGGTGAACAGGGCGGCATTGAGTGGCGCGACTTCGGACGGCTTTAATACCATCGTGCACCCTGCGGCGAGCGCTGGAAAAACCTTGCATGCGATCTGATTGATTGGC
>DPMX01000308.1:0-1141 GCA_003540955.1 Gammaproteobacteria bacterium | reverse complement strand
GCATGCGATCTGATTGATTGGCCAATTCCAGGGCGTTATGAATCCACAGACCCCGATCGGTTCACGCAGGAGTGTCACGTTTCCCCGGTTCTCCGCAAAATCGTAATTTTTCAGCACGTTAATTACGGCGCCCAGGTGTGCGGGACCCATTGCGGCCTGGGCCGCTTTGCAAAGCCACTTCGGCGCGCCCATCTCGCTCGAAATAGTGTCCACCATTTCTTCGTAGCGCTTTGTGTATGTCTCCTGGATCGCTTCGAGAAGCTCTATTCGCGCATTCACGGTCGTCGTCGAGTAGGCGGCGAAAGCGCGATTGGCGGCCGAGACCGCGTCGTCCGTGTCGCGTGCATTGCCGAGCATGATTTGACCGATTACTTCTTCAGTCGCCGGGTTGACAACGTCGCACGTTTTGGGAGCGTTCGGTGCTACCCATTCCCCGTCAATGTAAAATTTTAAACAGTTCTTCATTGATTCATGACTCCAACCTTAATAGAAATTAATTACCGCATTTGCTCCCCAGATTGAGGGTGATTAATGAATCGTTGCACAAAACCTGATTGAACGACGCCATCAGGATCAGAGCGTGTCTAGTGCATCTCATAGCTAGTGGGAACGGCTGATTCAGCGTCCCGCAGATACTGGTGAAACAAACTACGCCAAACGTGCAACGCCTGCTCATACACGTTGACACCTGTCACCGAGCGATGACCGTCTTGATGTTTGGATAATGCCTCAATCATCTTGACGACCCCTAAGGCGGCGTCGGCGGATGGGCAACTCGCGAACTGGGTCATAAGTCGTACGCTGCTCGCGTGTATAGCCTCAATCGCCAAATCGTTCGGGTCGACTTTTTCGACCACGATTTTCCTGATTACACAATTTTTGTCCATGCCGAATGCTTTGCCCTCTAGCTAGTGGATATTAGGTTTCGCGCAATTGATGACCTTAGCCTTATGCTCGGTCTTTTAGCGTTGGTGGTTAGATCCAATCTCCTAATTAATAGTAATCATTATCATTCGTATTATCAATACTGAAACTTCATGAATACGACATTCAATGCAAGTGGGTTACTAACCAGCTTCGGGAGGACCGGGTTCTTAGGTCTGAGGAGAGAGAATTTGTTGCCGATGTACTCGAGGGTAAG
>DPMX01000337.1 GCA_003540955.1 Gammaproteobacteria bacterium | reverse complement strand
CGCGCAATTGGTGCATCCAACGGGCCTAAACAATGTTACGTTTGAAAGTCCCTGTAATGACTGAGAATCAAGCTCTGCGATTATTGATTTACTTGACGGGTGAGGCTCTTTGCATTCATCACATAAGGTGCGGACTAATCGCTGTGCCAACACTCCATTTACCGTCGACGTCAGTAAGTACTCCTCTATGCCCATATCGAGCAAGCGTGTAACACTACTTCCAGCATCGTTTGTGTGTAAGGTTGAAAGTACGAGATGTCCGGTAAGAGCTGACTGCACTGCGATGGAGGCAGTTTCAGCGTCCCTCATTTCGCCGATCATTATGACATCGGGATCTTGACGAATGATGGACCGAAGTGCCTTCGCGAATGTTAGATCGATCTGTGGTTTTACTTGAATTTGATTTACACCTTGGAGTTGGTATTCGACTGGATCCTCGACCGTTAAGATTTTGCGCTCGGAACGGTTTAGCCGGTGCAATGCGGCATACAATGTAGTCGTTTTCCCGCTTCCAGTCGGCCCGGTGACTAGTAATATCCCGTGTGGTTGGTCCAGTGCAGCAATAAAGCTTTCGGCACTTCTGCCACTGAAACCGATTTTAGGGAAGTCGAGACGTATTGCCTCTTTATCGAGGATACGCAATACGACGCTCTCACCGTGCATTGTTGGAACGGTCGAGAGTCGTATATCAATAGGTTTTCCTTGCGCTCGAATCTGAATTCTGCCGTCTTGAGGAAGTCGCCGTTCGGCTATGTCGAGTCGAGCCATGATTTTCAAGCGAGAGATAACGGAGGCAGTCGACCGGGAGGAGGGCGCGTCGATGTCCTTAAGCACTCCGTCGATGCGATAGCGTACGTGGAGTTTGCGTTCGAACGGTTCGATATGGATATCCGAGGCGCGCATTTCGACCGCACGTGAGATAATGACGTTTACCAATCGGACAACGGGTGTTTCGCTGGCGAGACTTATTAAGTCTTCGATGTTTTCATCTGATTCATTAGCTTCGTCTATTGCTTCTACGATGTTTGACATAGCGCTCGGTGAGTTTTCGTAGAAACGTCCGATCATCCTTTCAATTTGCGAAAGCGTTGCGATCTTAACGACGACCGTCTTTTCGAAAGCTCGGGATAGCGCCTTTACGGCGAATTGATCTAAGGGGTCAGCAGCGGCCAGGTGAATTTCAGATGCATTCTCTGCTATCGGGCATATCATTGAAGTTTTCAGGAATTTAAGTGAAATACTGCGGCTTTCGATTTCTACGTATTCGAATTCCTCGTCTTCGGCAAGTGGCTGGCCGGTGTACCCCGATAATGCGGCGGCGAGTTCGGAGTCAGAGATCACTCCGAATGTGCGTAAAGCAGCAGTCGGGGAGATTCCGTGCTCCGCTTGCGCATTTTCAATTTTCTGTAGGTGTGCCTCGGTGAGCAAGTTCCCTTCTACCAGGGACCGGAGGAAGGTTCCCGGAGGGTTATATCGCGGTGGGTTACTAGAATCGGCCATCTTAGTTTCGAGATTTTCGCCCCCTGCATTAGCATGGTAACGGGCAGTCTATTGAATTATCGCACAGCGATCGATTAGCAACGGACATTTAGGCTATAGGCTACGTTAGACTCCATATAAACTTGATTTATTTTCCAATGCGTCCATTTTCTATCGTTTTGGATATATAGGCACTTTGCTCGCATAAGCGCCGTTTGAAGTGCTACTTTAGTGGTAGGGGCACTCCTTTTCTATTATCACGTATTACCGTCGCAAATTAGATTGAGTCAAAATCCGCTCGCCACTATCATCTATTAACTATTCTGCCCCTGAATAAGAGGTTAACCTGGGCTAGTGTAGGTTTGAGCGCCGGTTAGATGCTCCTGGATGTCTTGATTTAGTCTAATATGCATTGTTGGAGTGAGATTGGAAATAAAATTGAGGGTGTCAATGCGGATGAAAGTACAGCTGTCGGTAAATGGACGTAATATTGAAGGCGAATTTGAACCGCGCACTTTGCTCGTCGATCTGTTGCGGGACGAGTTGCGGCTTACTGGGACTCATGTTGGTTGTGACACTAGCCAGTGCGGCGCATGCGTCGTGCACGTTAACGGTCGCTCAGTGAAGAGCTGCACAATTTTGGTTGCGCAAACCCAGGGCAGTCAAGTTCAAACCATCGAAGGTCTTGCGGATGGAGAAAAATTGCACCCGCTACAAGCAGCTTTTAAGGAGGAACATGGTTTGCAGTGCGGTTTTTGTACTCCAGGAATGATAATGAGTTCGGTCGATCTGCTAAACCGAAACCCAGATCCGAGCGAAAAGGAAATACGTGATTGGTTGGAAGGTAATCTGTGTCGTTGCACGGGATACCACAACATAGTGAAGGCGGTTCAGACTGCAGCCAAGAATATGAGAAATTGAGCGTAGGGGTTAGGATTTAAATGTACAAATTTAATTATCAGCGGCCAAACAGTGTCGAAGATGCGCTTGCTTTGTACAAGACTAGCGATGACCCGAAGTTTGTCGCTGGAGGTATGACCTTGCTGCCAACGATGAAGTTGCGTTTGGCTCAACCCAGTGATCTTATTGATCTCAGCTGCGTTGCTGATTTAAGTGGGATTACAGAAACTGATGACACGATCACTATAGGCGCGGGTGTGCTGCACGCGGACGTTGCTGCGTCTAAGGAGGTCGACCGGAGAATTCCTGCCCTATCCAATTTGGCTGAGAGTATTGGTGACCCGCAGGTCCGTAACCGCGGGACGATTGGAGGTTCTATCGCAAATAACGATCCCGCGGCTGATTATCCAGCTGGGGTGCTTGGGCTAAATGCGACGGTAGTAACAGACCGCCGGGAAATTATGGCTGATGATTTTTTTACCGATATGTTCGAAACTGCACTCCTACCAGACGAAGTCGTCGTATCCGTGCGGTTTCCCGTGCCTAAACGTGCGGCTTATGTAAAATTTCCAAATCCGGCCTCACGCTATGCGATTGTAGGCGTAATGGTGGCGGAATGCGATAGCGGAATCCGTGTTGCGGTTACTGGTGCCGGGCCTTGTGTCTATCGGTTTACGGAGATGGAGGAGGCGCTTAACAAAGAATTTAGCCCCCAGGTAACCGGTGAGATTGCATGCGAACCGGATGGGTTGAATGAAGATATTCATGCAAGCGCTGAGTACCGAGCGCATCTCGTAGGCGTTATGGTGCGGCGAGCAGTGGCTGCTGCAAATTAGCCTAGAGAAACCTAAACGCTGCCAGCCCGTTGTGCTGACAAAAACGGGTTCCCTTTGGCGGTAACGATTTCAGGTATTTTCGATGGAACGACACGATTGTTCACATGACAGTAGCGCACCGCTGACTCCAAACATGTTGAGTGGCGCAGGCACGCAATATGTCTGTCCGATGCACCCTGATGTCCTCGAGGAACAGGCTGGAGACTGCCCAAGTTGCGGTATGGTGTTGGAACCATTGTCGTTTGATCGAGTTTTACTCGAGGACGATACTGAATTGCGTGAAATGCTTTCTGAATTCTGGACTAGCGTCCCATTTACTGTGGCACTCTTATCACTCGCGATGGGTGAAATGATTCCTGGGGTGGAGTTTCGGCAATGGCTTGGTTCCAACCAATTCGGATGGGCGCAAGCCGCACTGGCAACCCCAGTGTTGATGTGGTGTGGGCGCTTGTTTTTGGTTCGTGGTTGGCGATCAGTTGTTAACTTTGCGCCAAACATGTGGACTTTAATCTCAATTGGGACACTCGCAGCCTATTGTTTCTCTCTGATTGGCATTATTTATCCGAATTCACTGCCGAGGTCATTTCAAGGCGAGATGGGCACAGTGCCGCTTTATTTTGAGGCCACTGCGGTGATCATCACCTTAGTTTTACTGGGGCAGGTGCTGGAATTAAGGGCTAGAGGTCATACTTCTAAGGCGTTGTTAGATTTGTTAGATCTGGCGCCTCCAAACGCGAGGATCGTTGACTTCGACGCTACGGAGAGAGATATCCCGGTTTCCGAGGTCTCGATTTCTGATCTTCTACGGGTTCGTCCAGGAGAAAAAGTCCCAGTTGACGGTGAAATAACCCAGGGCACGACTACTGTGGATGCTTCAATGTTGACTGGTGAAGCTATGCCGCAGGCGAAACGGGTTGGGGACTTATTAAGCGCCGGCACGTTGAATCAAAATGGTAGCGTCATTATGCGAGCAACTGGGGTTGGGCGAGATACTTTACTTGCTCGCATCATTGAAATGGTTGCCAGCGCACAGCGTTCGCGAGCGTCGGTTCAAGGCTGGGCGGATGTTGTCGCGGCCTGGTTTGTGCCGTTGGTTGTAATTTGTTCGGCTGCTACTTTCGTCACGTGGATGTTAGTAGGACCGGAACCAGCAATTTCCTTCGCTTTAGTCTCATCCGTATCTGTTTTGATTGTTGCCTGCCCATGTGCCTTGGGATTAGCTACGCCGATGTCGATCATGGTGGGAATTGGCAGGGGGGCACGCGAAGGAGTCCTTGTCCGGGATGCTGAGGTCCTCGAGTTCCTCGAGGTGGCGGAGGTCTTGTTATGCGATAAAACAGGGACACTTACTTCTGGGCGTCCCGTAGTAGACGCTGTCGAGTCATTTAGTCATTTTAGCGAAGAACAAGTCCTTTCCATTGGTGCTGGGGTTGAGTGTGCGAGTGAGCATCCATTGGCGCACGCGCTGCTCGAGGCGGCCAACGAACGGAAGCTGGGTTTGCCGGCGATCCAAAACTTCGAAGCAGTAGCTGGTCAAGGTGTAACTGGAGACAACGGTGGTCAACGAGTGATAGTTGGCAACTTAACGCTCATGAAGCGTTATGGAATCGATACACGATCTTATTCGTCTCACGCTAAGAAATATTGCGACCAAGGAGCCACAGTTATCTGGGTGGCGGTTGATGGAATATTAATTGGGTTGGTCGCGATCACTGATCCCATCAAGGACACATGCCATATCGCGCTTGAATCGTTACGGTCTGCTGGAATGAGGATTGTAATGGTCACGGGTGATGATCGCACGACGGCGAGTGCAATTGGTAAACGACTCGGAATCAATGAAGTACATGCGGAAATGCAGCCGGAGCAAAAGCATGCGCTGGTGAAATCTTTCCAAGAAGATAACAAACGGGTCGTGATGGTGGGTGACGGAGTCAATGATGCCCCAGCCCTAGCCCAAGCAGATGTGGGTATTGCTATGAGCGCGGGTGCCGATATCGCAATCGAGAGTGCAGGTGTGATTTTGGTAGAAGGAGATCTGCGACATATCGCAAAGGCGCGGTATTTGTCGACCTCCACAATGCGTAATGTTCGTCAGAATTTGTTTTTTGCCTTCGTCTATAACAGCATCAGCGTTCCGATCGCCGCTGGAGTTTTTTATCCTTTTTTTGGAATTTTACTAACTCCAATGTTAGCTGCTGCCGCAATGAGTCTCAGTTCAGTGTCGGTTATTGGGAATGCGCTGAGATTGCGCAACATCAAATTTTGATTCTAACACGAGCAGGATAGTTACTAATTACGATGCCTTCATGAGGCCTGATTGCTAATTGATCGTGAAGTCGTACTGCGAGTTTTTACCGACTATTAAAGCCGCTTGTGTTATCTCATATTTCTAATGTTGTTGACTCTGTTGAGTGCGGAATTCACCCGGAATCTGATAGGGATGAATACAGGTATTTATGGTGTAAGTAAGGCTAATGCGGCGTTTACTTATTGTCTAGAGTGCCAGGATCGCTACCTGCTAGACTACCGTCTTCGGGCAAACAAACAAGGATCTGCTTTAGTAATGAATCTACCCATCGATAAAGAGAAAAAACGCGTCGCTGCTTGGTTAATATCGTGCTGCTTCTTAGTCTTCGTGATGGTAGTGCTCGGCGGAGTCACCCGTCTTACTGGGTCTGGTTTGTCGATGGTTGATTGGCGGCCAGTGACGGGCGTGCTGCCGCCACTGAGCGATATCGAATGGTCGAAAACTTTTGCACAATATCGTGAATCTCCTGAGTTTCAGAAAATTAATTTCATGATGGACATGCAGGGTTTTAAAAGGATTTTTTGGTACGAATATTTGCATCGGTTATTTGGGCGATTGATCGGTGTTGTGTTCTTGATTCCATTCCTATACTTCCTTGTACGAGGTTATATCTATCGCCACGAGTGGCCAAAATATCTTCTAATGTTCATATTGGGGGGGATGCAAGGCGTGCTGGGATGGTACATGGTAAAAAGTGGTTT
>DPMX01000166.1:3522-7771 GCA_003540955.1 Gammaproteobacteria bacterium | reverse complement strand
CTTTTCGGTACCTTTCTATATAAGAAACACTGTGACATTACCGATATTGGCATCACAGAGAAAATGCCGGCAAGCTTTATCAATCAGCTAACCGTGCCGTTTAGATGGAGTAAAGTGCAGTCGAGCACGGATTTAGAAGTTATAAAGTAATCACCGCTAGTCCAGCAATCGCTAATGAGTCAGCGCAACTCTTCGTAACCTCCGGGTGTGCCACTGGAGCGCTTTCCAAGCAATCCAAATGCAGACTTTCGCGAGTCGACTGCTCGCTTTGAGGTCGACGGCCCCTAGAATCATATGCGCTGCCGAGCGCACGTGTTCAAATTCGTAAAGTTTTAAGGTGCGCGCTGAGTAGGCTCGCGCGCAATCAAGTCGTTCATACGGTTTTTTTATCGCTGATGGTGCGATATTTGCGCTGTAATAAGCGTAAGCCAGTTCGTCATCATCAACCTCTGCCACTCTCTTGTAGGCGATTCTACAGCGTTCCAACATCCCTATGTTCGTATCTTCCAGATGACGCTGCAAATGCGACTTAAACAAGTGATAGTGACGAGCCTCATCTTGGGCAATAAAACCGGCGATCCGTTTTAGTACAGGTTCTTCGCTGCGATCTCGGAGCGCTGAATAAAACGAGCACGTGCCGGACTCAACCACGCAGCGAGCCACTAATTCGCCTGCGCAAGATCCGCGTACTGAAGTACCCGCTTCAAGTGGAATCTGATAACCAAAGCGAAACTGACGTAAGCAATATTCATATTCGAAGGACGGATCAATAATTTGTGCCCACTGCCCCAACGCATCACCATGTTGGCGCTCTTCAAGGCCCCATTGCGAAGCGGCAAGCTTGAAGGATTCGTCTGCAGCAAAGACATTATGTAGATAACGAACGTAGTCCGCACTGTTCGCCTCAACTAAGGCTGCCGCCTTCACCGCTTCTAGTAACTCTCGGTCGACCCGGTCCGGTTGGATGTCCGACCAAGGAATATCATCAAGCTTCCAGTGCGAACTCATGTGCAAAAACCAAGCGCCAGGCGACGCAAATTAGCATTACTCTGTGCGTTCATATCCAGTTAACAATAGCCGAGTATGGTCCGTTTCATGCACGAAAACGCCAAGGCGGGTATAGTGCGCGTAGCAAGCCCGATCTCGAAGAAATCGTAGCATGAGATGAGACATGCTCGTAAAATGAGGCATCCACGTTCATTTTCTTGGGGTGTGTCAGCTAATTGTAACAATATTTTGATCCAACAGCCGGGTTTTATGCACCAGAAAATCTCGAGGCACATGGCAACTAGAGACCAAATAGCAAATTTTTCAGTCGCGCCATTTCTGCCGAAAGGCCTAGGGTTTTTGAGGACGGCGTCCGCTACGCTGTTGGATACAGCACTCGGTTTGCGCAGGTTAGCCAAGTTCTACTACGGCTTTCAGCCCGACTTGCCACCAGTAGAAATGGCACGAGCGGTCATAGCCGGACTCGGTGTGACCGTCAACATCGATCCCGACGAACTAAGCTCAATACCAAAAACTGGTCCCTGTATTGTGGTAGCAAATCATCCGCACGGCATGCTCGATGGGCTCATCGTCATGCAATTGCTAGGCGCCGTACGCACGGATTTCCGAGTGATGGCTAATCATTTTCTCGCACGCTTCGTTCAGTTACGTCCTGTTTTTTTCCAAGTCAATCCGTTCGGTGGGAAAGGAGCGATACGTGACAATATTGCGACTGCCCGCGCAGCCACGAATTGGTTACTAGAGGGAAAAATGCTGATGCTCTTTCCGGGCGGGGAGGTGTCGAGCCTCAATCGTCCAGACTGGCGAGTTAGCGACCCAACCTGGGACGAGGGAGTTGCGCGCTTTGCTGAGAAAACAGGTGCACCAGTTGTACCTATGCACATAGGCGGGCGCAATAGCAACCTTTTCCAAGTAAGTGGCTTGCTTCACCCAAGCTTACGAACTGTACTTTTAGTGCGAGAAATGTTCAATAAATCTGCTACTTCTGTTGATGTTCGCGTTGGACGTGAAGTCTCAGAAAAAACCATGCGATCGTTGGGGAACCGTAAACAGATAACTCGATACCTAAAAACCAAGACGTACTTACTCAAAGAAAAAACCCGACAAAAAATCGCGCTCGGCGCCACAACAAAGAACTTGCTGCCATCGAAGCCGGTTGCTCCAGCAGGGGACACAACTGAATTTATCCGTGAAATTGAAAGCTTACCACGCGATCAGCTACTACTAAGTAGCGGCGCTTCCGACGTGTACTACGCGGGTTCAGACCAAATCCCACAAGTTCTGCAGGAAATCGGTCGATTAAGGGAATTATCTTTTCGCGCAGTAGGCGAGGGAACGGGCAATGCTTCCGATCTCGATTTGTACGACAGTTACTACACCCATCTATTTGTCTGGGATCGAAACGCGGAAATGATTGTAGGCGGTTACCGCATGGGTCATACGGATAAAATTCTCGATACCTACGGCCTAAAGGGTCTCTATGTTCATTCCTTGTTCAAACTTTCACCGGAATTAACTGCAGATCTACGCTGCTCTTTAGAACTCGGTCGATCGTTTGTCCGAGTCGAATACCAACGGAGCTACTCGTCGCTGATGTTACTTTGGAAAGGTATCTGCTGGTACCTTAAGCGCAACCGACAATATCGAATACTCTTTGGGCCGTTGAGTATTAGCAACGACTACCACCCGATATCGCAAAAACTCTTAGTGCAATTTCTCCGTAACCGTAACTCCGAAATCCGGCGAACGAGTCACATCACCCCCCGGCGACCTTTCCGGGCAAAGTCAAATCTCATCGACGACCTAATTGATCTCGACAGCATTGACTTAAACATTATTTCGGACTTGCTGAGCACTGTGGAATCAGACGACAAAGGTGTGCCTGTTCTACTGCGTCAATATTTGAAACTCGGAGGCCAGATCCTTGGATTTAATATCGATCCAAATTTCAATAATGCAATCGATTGTCTTCTATGGGTCGACTTGATGAACACTGATTTACCGCTGCTAATTAAGTATATGGGCAAAGATGAAGCGATTGAGTACCGAAAAACACACGGGCACAGTATCAAGCTGACAGAGGCCGATTCACGCCTCGCAAGCTAGTTCATATAGTCCAACCTAACATGCTACTCGGGCGCTAACTGTAGGCTTAGACCGTCCATCTCGTTCGTATACTCAAGCTGGCAACTAAGCCTGGAGTTGTCTTGGAAGTGGCATGAGTCCTCAACCAGTACCCGGTCAGCCTCTCCACATGAAGGTGGGCTAGTTATCCATTTAAGATCGACATACACGTGACAGATACCTTGCTCCCCGCACATCGCTTCTATAGAGAGCCCTGAATAGAGTACACTCTTATTTGTGATCATCAGTACTAAGTGACCTCACCACTTCTTGCAAGAGTTCACTATAGGCGTGATGCCCGCTATAGTTGAGATGACCTACACCGCGTTCGCGCCCAAAGCCGTAATAGCGTGACAAAGGTTCATTGTCGTGCGCAAAGCCGGACCGAACAGCTCGGTCGGCGTCCCATAGCCTTAACCCGTGCAGTGATAACGTGCTTTCGATCGCAGCCACCAATGCCTCCCGTTTCAGCGAAAAGTCCACACAATCGGCCCGAACGTCCCCGATACCGTACAATACAAGATCTACTGGGATCTTTTCTCCTAGCCGAACCCCTGCAATATCGGCAATAAATTTCTCGACACGGGCAAAAGCCGGAGTTGGTGCATGTGCTGACCACAATTTAAGATGGCGATCGATCTCTGCAACCAAAAACGAACACGTTGGCACCGCTTGGCGGTCATATAACTGGGCAGCTGCGGCCAGGCCAATGCCATTTACATAACGCAAATAGATGGCACGTGCGACCCGGGAATCATCCATCAAGAGAAAAAATAATTTACCCACTAACGTGTTACGGTAACGTTGGCTGCGTCGGTTCCTAAAACTGTAACCGAGTTCAAGCTCCCCATCGGAATTATAAATATAGGCCGGATTCAGGGAATCGTCGGAGAGTTCATCGCCTGTAAAATGACTGACATTTATAATCATTACGACTGCATCGGGATTAAAACGAATCACCTGATGGTGTAATTGGACAAGCTGTTGCACCGGCCCAGCACCGCTAAAACCAAAGTTCAAGATTTCATATCTTTTCCGGTTTAGGCCGGTATTCAGTGCGATCTCTGCCAGTCGAGTGAAGGTAGATTTATCACTAACCTGGAGCGCTTCAGTAAAG
>DPMX01000166.1:0-3230 GCA_003540955.1 Gammaproteobacteria bacterium | reverse complement strand
CACCTGGAGCGCTTCAGTAAAGGAATCCCCCGTTACTGCTAGTCGAAATGTATGTGGTGGCTTAGTCAGCGAACGTTCCGAGTCACGCATACCAAAACTATTAGTTGATGGTCGGCTACGATTTTCTCGCGCGTTAATAATCTCTTGATTGGGACGGAGAGCGTAGCCCCGATTCGGATCAGGCCAACCGAGTTCTCGCTCAACTATAGGTAAGATACGCCACGCCGGCGAATGCTCTATCCCATGTAGCAAAGCCTCTATAGCAACTATCGATAGCGTAAAACCGACTGCGCCGGATAACCACGCCACAAATCGGTAATTTTTTCTCACCTGGCGATTAAAACCTAAAATAGACAAAGGGATTTTCAGTGTATGACGGCAGTATGATCAGCCACAAACAGAAACCTACGAGAAATCCCCACACAAACGGACGATTCCAACGTCTAATGCGAAAACGAGAGATATAACTAAGCCCTCGTGCTTCGAGAACATGTAACCCGATCAAGCAAATGCTACCTAGGAAAGTAATAATTGCGTGCTCCGAGAATTTTACTGGTCCATGAAACATCACCCCAAGATAACGCCAAGCGTCGGCCGAACTGTCTGCCCGAAAAAATACCCACAACGAGACGATAATTAACAAGTGTATGCCCCAGAGCGGAACCCTTACGAGCACATTAGTCCTCATCTTACGGATAGTTGGAAACAGCGTTTTAGTGGTAACTACCAACCGATGCAAACCGATGTAACAGCCCCATAGTATTCCCCAGATGATGAAGCTAGTGTTCGCACCATGCCACAACCCAGCAATGCCCATAACCAAAAGTAGCAATAACACTTGACGGATCCGAATGCCTTTGGCGCCTCCAAGCGGGATATAAAGATAATCACGGATCCACGTTGACAACGTAATGTGCCATCGCTGCCAGAATTCTCGAGGCGATACACTCAAATACGGCGTGCGAAAATTTTGCGGTAACCGTATCCCTAGAAGATAGGCACTACCTATGGCGATATCGGAATATCCGGAAAAATCAAAATAAATTTGAAACGCAAACAACCACGCTCCGGTCCACGCTTGTGCCATCGTCGCCGGACCGAAAAAAAATATATCGTCGACTAGGGGAGCCAACGAATCAGCTAAAATAACTTTCTTACATAACCCTAGAGTACAAAGTGCTAACCCATAACTGTACAAACGCAGCGTCCGACGCTTACCATCATACAGCCGGCGAATCTGTGGCAGTAACTGTCGGGCACGTACGATCGGTCCCGCAATTAGTTGCGGGAAAAAAATAATAAACAGCGTAAAAGGGCCAAGGCGACGCTCTCGTAGGGTCTCATCGCGTGTGAAGTCGATCTGATAGGCTAATAGTTGAAAGGTGTAAAAAGATATTCCGAGGGGTAGCACGTTATCAATATACGTCGGGTGATCAGCGCTGACATCCCCGGTCAGGAACACACGATATTTTACTGCCACAAGGATCCCGACGTTAATGATCACCGCGATAGCTATGCGCATTCTCCCATTTGGAACATAGCGGATCAGGATCCAATTCGCGGCGACGATGGTACAAATGAGTGCCGTATCAAACCAGCCGGCGACCACATAAAATCCAGCACTCGCAAGCAATAAAGCTGTTCCGGGTTTGCGTGAAGAAGCAACGAATAGCAACGTTAAGACAAAAAAACCGAAGTACGCAAGAGTATTAAAATACATAGATTCACGAGATAATTTTTCAATTCTGAAACGGCAGATATTGTGCTAGCCGGATCTAAGCCCGCATTCTAGTTTAATTAATAAGTCTGCGAGCACTGTAAAGTGTAATTAGCCACCATATTTCGGACGTATATAGATTGCCAATAGACACCTGACTCGTCACAATCATACGATCGTAACTTTGGGTTAAGCTAGTTTATGCGCATAACTACAACGATTCCCCAACACAATTTGCGCGCGGTTCCAAGCGCCGCAATTGCTATTGAGCGTGCAGGTTACGACGGCATTACAACGCTTGAGAATCAACACGACCCATTCATGCCGCTAGGAGTTGCGGCAATCAACACCGAGCGGATCGAGCTTGCGACAGGAATCGCAATATCATTTTTGCGATCCCCGATGTCTGCGGCAAACTTAACTTGGGATCTGTGTGAAGCGTCCGGAGGGCGTTTTACCTTAGGCCTCGGAACGCAAATAAAAGCTCACAATGAGAAGCGGTTCAGCGTCCCATGGAGTCCGCCTGCTCCGCGGATGCGTGAGTACATTGGAGCTCTTCGCGCGATTTGGCGAAGCTGGAAGTACGGGGAGCGGCTCAACTTTCAAGGGAAACATTATCAATTCACACTTATGATCCCAAACTTTGTGCCCGAAGGATCCGGGCTCAAGCTGCCGGCCGTAACGCTGGCAGCAGTTGGACCTAGCATGCTAAAACTGAGTGGGGAAGTTGCCGATGGCGTTCGTCTCCATCCATTTTGCACGCGTAAATACCTAACCGAAACTGTAATGCCATGCCTCGAGGCGGGATTAAAAAAATCGGCACGACTCCGACAAAACTTTGAGATTAGTGGCGGCGGATTTATCGCTACTGGAGCGACTGATGAGGCTGTAGCGATGGCAACCGAATGGGCTCGCTACAGAGTTGCATTCTACGGATCCACACCAGCGTATTGGCCCGTTCTGGAAGCGCATGATGCAGGCGATCTTGGTCGAAAATTAAACCGCCTGACCAAGGGTGGGCAGTGGGCCAAACTTAGTGCGGAAGTACCAGATGATATCTTGCAACTTTTTGCCGCCATCGGTCGGCATGATCAAATCGCGTCTCAGATCAAACAACGTTTTGGCGGACTTACCGATACGGTTTTGGCCAGTACTAGTTCGCAAGTTTCTGCAGATCTCCCACCTGACCTAATCGCCGATATCCAACGCATTGAAACACCATTTTCAAATTTCGAAACCGAATCTAAGATGTAGTAACTATATTTAAAAAAACCGTCGCTCTTTGCTGCAGTCCCCGTTTAAGCCGTCTATAGTGATCCAGCCAATTGTGGCCAGACCGAAACACTAGCTCGCCTTAAGTACCCAAGACGCACACCACCCTTTAGCTGCGACTGTTTTACCGGCAAAAAGTGGACAACCACCAACCTCACTGTCGCCTTCACCTAGATAAAGCTGGCAGTTTGCACACTCTTGACCCGTTTTGTAACGGCTAAATTTCGCCACATCGGTGGTT
>DPMX01000093.1:1888-6371 GCA_003540955.1 Gammaproteobacteria bacterium | reverse complement strand
ACCTAATCATGCGGCTATCGAAAAAATATTTATGAGTCGGAATCCGGATTCGGCGCTTAAACTTGGGCAGGCACGCGGCAGCGCAATTGTCGCCTGTGCGTTGATGGAATTGCAAGTGTTTGAGTACAGTGCAACCCAAATTAAACAAGCCATCGTAGGGCGTGGGCATGCCGACAAACAACAGGTGCAGCACATGATTAAAGCACTGTTATGCCTGCCGGAGTTACCTCCGACCGATGCGGCCGACGCATTGGCGTGCGCACTTTGTCACGGTAACACGCAATATGGCTTAAAAGGCATCCAGGTTCGTCCGGGGGGGTAGGCCGCAATGATCAGTAGGATCCAAGGTATCTTAATAGAAAAACGTCCGCCGTGGCTTGTTGTTGATTGCAATGGGGTCGGTTATGAGCTTGAAGCGCCAATGACGACGGTTTGGACGCTACCTGAGTTGAATAAAACGGTCACTATCTTGACGCATTTGATCGTCCGTGATGACGCTCATTTACTATTTGGTTTTGCGACTGAGGCTGAGCGAAACCTGTTTAGAAGTCTCATAAAGGTAAGTGGGATCGGCTCAAAAGTAGCGTTAGCGATATTGTCTGGCATTGAATCAAAAGAGTTCGTCCAATGTGTGCACGAAAGCAACGCGGCTAGGTTGACTGCGCTCCCCGGAATCGGAAAAAAGACCGCAGAGCGCCTGATTGTTGAAATGCGTGATCGGGTTGGTGATTGGGCACCAGCAAATTTGAACGCTATGGCGGCACCGAGTGCGCCGGCCGGAAACGCTGTCAATGACGCCATCAGTGGATTGATTGCTCTCGGTTATAAACCGCCAGAGGCGAGTCGGTTGGTGCTGGAACTCGATGGCAACGATAAATCCAGTGAAGAGATTATTCGTGAGGTCTTAAGACGCTTGGCATGAAGCTCAGAATCCGAGGCGGTTCCATAATTGGGGCACCATTATCCAGCCAGCGCCTCGCTCTTGTCGTAATTCCAATTTACACTCTAGGAATTCGGTGAACAGTGGGCTGGCTCATGCCGTTAAGTATGGTGGGGTTGGCGCTTGAAAATATTTCACTGCCCAAGGTGACCTACGATCGGTTGAACGATAATATGCTGCGACAATGTCCACATGAATGATGAGCGATTAACCGCACCACAGTCAGCCAGTGATGACGTCGCGGTCGAAATTGCGATTCGACCTAGGAGCCTCGAAGAGTATATTGGCCAACTCGATGTGTGTGAGCAAATGGACATTTTTATCACCGCCGCACGTAAACGCAGCGAGGCGCTCGATCACGCGTTAATTTTTGGCCCTCCGGGTTTGGGGAAGACAACGCTAGCACACATTATTGCGAATGAATTGCAGGTTAATCTCCGCCATACCTCCGGCCCCGTATTGGAGCGTGCTGGGGATCTCGCAGCAATGTTGACTACACTCGAACCGAATGACGTACTATTCATTGACGAGATTCATCGTTTAAGCTCGGTTGTGGAAGAAATTTTGTATCCAGCAATGGAAGATTATCAGCTCGATATCATGATTGGTGAGGGGCCGGCGGCGCGGGCTATAAAACTAGATCTACCGCGTTTTACTTTGATAGGAGCGACTACCCGAGCGGGGCTGCTGACGTCGCCTTTGCGCGATCGTTTTGGCATTGTGCAGCGCCTGGATTTTTATTCTACCGAAGACCTAAAAACAATAGTGATGCGGGCCGCAAAGATCCTCGATTTATCGATTGATGTCGAGGGTGCAAAAGAAATAGCACGTCGCGCCCGGGGAACTCCTCGTATTGCGAATCGTCTCTTACGGAGGGCGCGCGACTTTGCGGAAGTTAAAGCCGATGGACAGCTAACCGAAACCGTGGCTGCGCGCGCTCTAGATATGCTTAATGTCGATGCCAATGGCTTCGACGTCATGGATCGCAAACTTCTGTTGGCAGTAATCCAAAAATTCGACGGCGGTCCGGTTGGTGTTGACAGTATATCGGCGGCAATTGGAGAGGAGCGCGGCACTATTGAGGATGTGCTCGAACCGTATTTAATCCAACAAGGGTTCCTAATGCGCACCCCTCGGGGGCGCATGGCCACCCGAGCGGCTTGGACACATTTTGGATTTGATCCCCCGGAGACAAATCCAAAGCTTCAAGACCTGTTTAATCAGCCAGGTATATCGGATTGACTGTCGGGGTGGAGGGGGAAGATAAGATATTTTGTTGGCCCGTGCGCATTTATCATGAAGATACCGATGCAGCCGGAATTGTGTATCACGCGAACTACCTGAAGTTCATGGAACGTGCACGAACCGAGTGGTTGCGATGGGTAGGATACGAACAGGATCAATTAACGGCGTCTATCGGCATATTATTTGTAGTGCGGAAGATTAAGATTGAATATATTTTGCCGGCAAGGTTTAACGATGAACTTACGGTTGTCTCCAGTGTCTTTCGCTTGGGTCGCGCAAGTTTGGATTTTTCGCAGAACGTTGTTGCCACACCCGACACATTGAGCCGGGCTAGCGTTAAGCTTGGTTGTATCGATGCACATACGCTGAGGCCGCGGCCGATACCGGCCGATATTTACTCGGAGATAGCTGATGTTACAAGCTGACCTAACTATCGCAAGCCTCATACTGGGTGCGAGTTTACTGGTGAAATTAGTTATGCTCGTATTACTGATCGCGTCGCTTGCATCCTGGACCTTGATTTTCACAAAGAGGCGCGAACTACGCTTGGCAAAAGCTCAGGCCCTTGAGTTCGAAAGTAAGTTTCGTGCTGCCGGCGATCTCACCGCGCTATATAATCGGGTGTCTTCGCAACGGAAGTCGACGGACGGTTTGGAGAAGGTCTTCAAGGCCGGCTTCGAGGAGTATGCACAGCTCCACAATCGCGAAAGTATCGACGCATCTATTGTGCTTAATGGCACACAACGGGCGATGCGAATTGCAATGAACGGACAACTTGAGGAGCTTGAGGCAGGTCTTCCGTCACTTGCAACTGTTGGGTCGGTGAGTCCTTACATCGGTCTTTTCGGCACGGTGTGGGGGATTATGAATTCTTTTCAAGCGCTTGGAAATGTACATCAGGCTACGCTTGCTATGGTAGCGCCAGGTATTTCCGAAGCGCTAGTAGCAACTGCGATGGGACTTTTCGCCGCGATCCCAGCGGTGATCGCATACAACCGTTTCTCAAGCAGAATCGATCTGCTCTACGCCCGCTACAATAATTTTCTAGAAGAATTTTCTGCGATATTGCAGCGACAAGCCCTCCCGTGAGAAAAACATGATCCACCGCCACTCACGTCAACGGCTAATGGCAGAGATCAACGTAGTGCCCTATATCGATGTGATGCTGGTCTTGTTGATTATTTTTATGATTACAGCGCCGTTGATCACGCAGGGAGTAAAAATCGATCTACCTCAAACCCCGTCTGAAGTGCTCCCACCTTCGCAACACGAACCCGTCATCGTTAGCGTTAACGCTGCGGGCGAAACCTATATCGACTATGGGGATCAGCCGGATCAGGTAGTCGACGAGCAGGTGCTGGTCACTCGTGTAGCCGGTCTTCTAAAATATCGTCCCAGTATCCAGGTATTGATCAAGGGAGATCGTGAGGTTCCATATGGCCGGGTTGTCGCCGTTATGGGCCTTTTACAGGGTGCTGGTGTCGATAGCGTTGGGCTCATAACAGAGCCACCTGAGCGTTAACGGGCTAGACGATGTCCGCTCGCAAACGCGTTGCACCAAAAGGTCGCACGAGAAAACCACGTGCATTCGTCTACGCTGCCATGGTGCATGCGATCGTGCTTGTTGTGTTGATAACTAGTACCAACTTTGCGTCGGATTCTAAGCAAGTTGTCGAACCCCAAGTATCTATTGTAAAAGCTAAGGCGATCGATCAGAAAACAATTGATGCAGAAGTAAGGCGACTGCAAGAAGCGGAAGTGAAGCAAAGGCGTGATAGAGAAAGAAGACGCCGCGATGAGGAAGAAAAAATCGCAAACCTAAAGCGCGAGCGGGAATTGCTGGAAAAAAATAAGAAGGAAGAAAAGAGGCGGGCTGCTGCCGTAAAGAAAAAAATAGAGCAACAGGAGAAGGAGCTCGCGGAACGCAAGAAAAGAGATGCTGAAGAAAAGAGAAGACTTGCAGATGAACTCAAGAAAATTAAAGAAGAACAGGCGAAAATGGAGGCAAAGAAGGCCGAAGAAGCCTTACGTCTGGCGTTAGAAACTGAAGAAAAGGAGCTCGCTAGTATTTCCCAGATACAGTCCGATGATGCCGAGATCGCGCGTTACATCGAGGCTGTGCGGATTCGCGTAGCGAACGCATTCATCTACCCGGACCTAGAAGGTGGACTTAATTGCACTTTATATGTGCGTATGATTCCTGGGGGTGATGTGGTCGAGGCGCGGGTGATTGAGTCTAGCGGTAACGAATCGTTCGATCGCCAAGCGGAAAATGCAGTGCGGCGGGCGGCACCACTT
>DPMX01000093.1:531-1582 GCA_003540955.1 Gammaproteobacteria bacterium | reverse complement strand
GGCGGCACCACTACCTGTACCATCTAGTCCCAGGTTATTTCAGCGTATGCGGGAAATAAAATTTGTGTTCGACCCGGAGCATTAAGACCGTGATATTAGTGCGATTAATTTTGGTTTTAGTTTTTTTCGCTATTGTACAGATGATGGCAGTAGCACAATCTCGCGATTTATTAGAAATTCGTATAACGCAAGGTATTGAAGGTGCTCTGCCTATCGCGATCGTTCCATTTAATTGGGAGGCAAGCACTCCCAATCGCATGCATGTTAGTTCTGTAGTGGCTGCCGACTTACAAAGGAGTGGCCGATTTTCTCCCATACCTGCAGCAGATTTGCCATCGTGGCCCACCTCGTTTTCGGACATTAATTTTAAGGATTGGCGGTTACTTGGGGTAGATAACTTGGTTATCGGTCAGGTGAAACAGACCCATGCGGATCAATTCGCAATTGAGTTTCGCATAATTGACATCATTTCGGCCACACAACTCGCGGGCTTTCGAATCCCTACAAAGGAAAAAAATCTGCGGCTAACTGCGCATCACGTAAGTGATTTGATCTTCGAGGCGATACTTAAGGTTAAGGGCGCGTTCGCCACACGTATTGCCTATGTGACAGTTGATACGATCGAGAACGAACAATCCCGCTATCGACTGCAGATTGCTGATTCCGATGGGTATGGCGCGCGCACAATACTGGAGTCAAGAGAACCGTTGCTGTCACCGGCGTGGTCTCCACTCGGCGATCGTCTGGCCTATGTTTCGTTCGAAGATCGTAATTCCGCAATATTCGTGCAAGATATCCGGTCCGGCGAACGGGAAAAAGTGGCTTCTGGTCTTGGTATTAATAGTTCGCCCGCATTCTCTCCAGACGGTAAGAGTTTGCTCATGACTCGATCGTTTAACGGTAACCCAGATATTTATTTAATGGACCTAAAGACAAAAAAGCAGCGCCGCTTAACTACGCACACGGCAATAGATACGGAAGCACGTTGGACTCCCGACGCGCGACATATCGTGTTTACCTCTGATCGTGGTGGTAGTCCTCAAATTTATCG
>DPMX01000093.1:0-228 GCA_003540955.1 Gammaproteobacteria bacterium | reverse complement strand
TGGTGGTAGTCCTCAAATTTATCGGCAGTCGGTTGATGGTGGTAGACCTGAACGATTAACCTTCAACATGGGAAACTACAATTCACGTGTAAGTTTGTCGCCCGATGGGAAGCGAATCGCGGTTGTTAATGGAAGCGATAAAGGTTACCGAATCGCGGTGGTCGACCTTGAACGGGGTAGCTATGAAGTTTTGACTGATACTAAACTGGATGAATCCCCAAGTTTTTC
>DPMX01000251.1 GCA_003540955.1 Gammaproteobacteria bacterium | reverse complement strand
GTGCTGTTTGGCGCATATAGGTAGATTTACCGCCCATATTTGGGCCAGTTACGATCAGCATGCGACAATCATCGTCGAGCTGGAGATCGTTCGCGACAAATGATCCGGTCGTCGTGTGTTCGACGATGATATGCCGACCTTGATCGATTTGCAGTACTGGTTCCTCGGTAAACGACGGCGCAACGAGACCGAGCGCCTCGGCACGCTCGGCAAAACTTATTAAAACATCGAGCTCCGAAATAGCGGCTGCGGTCTCTTGTAGCGCGCTCACATGTTCGCTGAGTATCTGTAGGAATTGATCAAATAGTGCTTTTTCGAGACGCAGCGCCTTCTCTTTGGCAGCTAATACGCGCGCCTCAAATGTCTTAAGTTCCGGAGTTAGAAATCGCTCGGTAGATTTGAGCGTTTGGCGTCTTGTGTAGTCATCAGGTACGTGCTCGCTTTGGGAGCGACTAATCTCGATATAATATCCGTGTACTCGGTTGTATCCAACTTTAAGCGACGCGAGTCCGGTGCGTTTGCGCTCCTGTTGCTCGAGGTCTATCAGAAAACGGTCGGCATCGTCACTGAGGGTGCGTAGTTCGTCGAGCTCTTCATTATAGCCGGTGGCAATTACGCCGCCGTCTCGGATTAAGAGTGGTGGGGATTCAACCAAAGCGTGAGTGAGTATTTGGCAGAGTTCTCCATGTTCCGAAATTTTACTGCATAAGGCTCGTACTTTTGGACTATCTATTCGTGCGCAGCGTTTGCGCAGGTGGGGAATGAGTTCTAGCGAGAGGCGCAGTTGGGAGAGCTCGCGTGGTCGGGCTGATTTTAAGGCTATCCGGGTGCTGATTCGCTCTATGTCGCAGACAAGGGTGAGTTCATCGCGCAATTGATCGTGGTACTGGCTAGCAAGAATTTCACTTACAGCGTGATGGCGTAATTGCAGGTCGTGGTGTTGGCGAGTTGGCGATTGCAACCACCGCCGTAACAAACGGCCACCCATGGCGGTTGTCGTCGTATCGAGCAGTTCGACTAAGGTTGGCGCAACATTATCTGAATGTAGGTTGGTTGTTAGTTCAAGGTTTTTTCGAGTAGCAGGATCCATGATGATGCTGTCGTCATGATGCTCGAGTTTTAAGCCCTGCAGGTGTGGAAGTTCACCGCAGTAACTTTCTTCGCAATACCGCAGTAGAGCGCCTGCAGCACCGATGCTCCCGTAGAGATGCTCGCACCCAAACCCACTGAGATCGTGAGTGCCAAATCGTGAGCAGAGACTCCTTCTACCGGTTGTTGTATCGAAATACCAATCTGGGCGTGCATGTGTGTTCGACGTAATAGCTTTAGGCAATGTGTAATCAAATTTTTCTGGCAGGAGGATCTCTGCTGGCCTTAGTCGTTCAAGTTCGCTTGCGGCCTCGTCCAAAGAATCGAGTGATATCAAATGAAAGCGCCCTGAGCTGAGATCTAGCCATGCGAGGCCGTAGGTCTTGTCATGATTGTTTAGCGCGGCAATGAGGTTGTCTTCGCGTTCACGCAACAGTTCGTCCTCGATAACCGTACCAGGCGTAACGATCCGAGTTACTCGCCGCTCTATTGGCCCAGAAGAAGTGGTCGGGTCGCCGATTTGTTCGCAGATCACCACTGATTCGCCAAGTCCAATCAATCGGGCGAGATAACTATCGACGGCATGGTAGGGTACTCCGGCCATTGGGATTGGCTCGCCCTTATTGACTCCGCGTCTAGTCAGGGTGATATCGAGCAACTTCGCAGCGCGTCGCGCATCGTCGAAAAATAATTCATAAAAATCCCCCATTCTGTAAAAAACCAATACGTCGGGATGATCTGCCTTAATCGATAAATATTGCTGCATCATTGGCGTGTGCTTGCCGTTTTTCTCTGCAGTGTCAGTCGGGCTTTTCATACCGATCAGTTTAACCGAGTGGACGCGGTCTGTAGGAGTTGGAGAGTGCATCCCACGGGGGCGCCCAGCCCAGTGGTCGTGTCCGCGTTAGTTGGTCTGCCATTGGAGCTCCAGGGCTGGCTCAAATCCAAGTGCTTGCGCTTGTCCGGCGGCGAGTTCTAATGTCATGCTCGCCGAGCGGCAGCTAGATATCCGCCAAGGCTGCAGTGAGTCGATGCAGCGCACTACTTTGTAGTTGTCATCCAGATACACGACATCAATTGGGTACGGCATCGCAAAAGTGTGGATGGACGCGCAACGGTCTATTAGGTAACCTGCATTAGCTTCTTGTTGGGGGCGACACAAGAGTCCACGCATTCGATCGGGCACGGTCGTGGTACGCGCGCATGAGTCAAGAATTACCTTCCCAGATTTGGCGACCAATTTCCCCAGTGTCATAAAATTCCTTCGTTTAGAAATTGTATTGTTGTCAGAAACGCGAGAACGATAAACGTTACCGAGACGACGAAGACAATCGTCAGCATTATTAGTTTAATCGGAGTTTCCCTCTCCATCTTTCAGCGGTGATTCTGCTTTGTTTGTAAAGAAAGTTTAGCGAAATCAAAAAGTTCTCGAGTGGGCGGAGGACAAATGCGGCGGATTCTTTGCGTTGTCTAGTACCTCCAAAGGCTTGGTTTTTTCCGGGGCGACTTCGAACTGATAGGCGTATTAAGGGCGCCTATCGACGCGATCATGTGCAGTCGGTGTTGCGAAAATCTAATTCTTGCGCGTGGGTCGCCTTCTCGGCTTAGTTAGACAAACCCGAGGTTTTCAATTGTTCTCGGTATTCTCGGCGGATCTGTTCGCGTCAATGTTCGATGTTTCGCCTTCTTCGCCAGCCAATTCCGAAGCCA
>DPMX01000352.1 GCA_003540955.1 Gammaproteobacteria bacterium | reverse complement strand
TGGATTATGATCCAAAAGATGCGGTCGCCGAAATCCAGGCGAAGGTGGCGAGCCAACGTAATGTTCTTCCTAAAGAGGCGGATGATCCAGTCATAGACTCACGTACGGGCGACAGCAGCTCGCTGATGTATATCGCTTTCCATAGCGGCACCATGCATCCATCTCAGATCACAGATTATCTCTTACGTGTCGTACGCCCGCGATTACAAGCCATACCTGGCGTCGCAAAAGCAACCATGTTTGGACATAAAACTTTTGCAATGCGGATTTGGTTAGACCCAAAAAAGATGGCAGCGTTTAGAGTCACAGCAAACGACGTGCGACAAGTCCTTCTATCAAATAATTACTTGTCTGGTGCCGGCGAAACTAAAGGCGATTTTGTAGCCGTAGATCTAAGCGCTACTACAGACGTTTCCCGAGTTGAAGATTTCGATAACCTAGTTGTACGAGTACAGGACGGTACCTTAGTGCGTCTCTCGGATATCGCCGAAACCGAGCTAGGGTCTGAAGACTACGATTCGGGCGGGTGGTACAACGGTGAAACCGCTGTTTATATAGGCATCGATCCAGTACCTGGGAGTAACCCCCTTGATGTCGCAACCCGCGTTCACCATGCGATCCCAGAAATCGAAGCACAAATGCCGACAGCAATGGAGGTATTTATTCCTTACGACGCTAGCGAATTTATTGAAGCGTCAATTAAAGAGGTGTTCCGCACGCTGGGAGAGGCGATCGTGATTGTCTTGCTGGTGATTTTTATCTGCTTAGGCTCGGTTAGAGCCGCATGCGTACCAGCGATCGCTGTACCTTTGTCATTGGTTGGGGGCGCATTTCTCATGCTCTTAATGGGATTTTCTATCAACTTATTGACTTTGCTCGCCATGGTCTTATCGATCGGTTTGGTCGTAGACGATGCAATTGTTGTTGTCGAAAATATCCATCGTCACATAGAGAACGGACTTTCCACCTATGATGCATCAATCCGGGGTGCGCGTGAGCTATGGCTGCCGATCATTGCAATGACAACGACCCTAGTCGCAGTATATGCTCCGATCGGCTTTATGGGAGGGTTAGTTGGTTCACTTTTTATCGAATTCGCATTTGCATTGGCCGGTGCGGTTGTAATATCCGGAATCGTTGCGCTAACCCTCTCTCCAATGTTGTGCTCTAAGATCTTCAAAAGTTCCAGGCAGGGCTGGTTCGAACAAGCCGTAGAAGATTCATTCGCAGCACTGTCAAAAATGTATGCTGCGCTGCTACATCGTGCTCTGGATTTTTCCTCGGTTATTATCTTGTTCGGCTTGGCTGTCTTGGTGTGTATTTATTTTCTCTTTACTATTGCGCAAAATGAACTCGCGCCCACTGAAGATCAAAGTATTCTTTATGTATCGGGCCGTGGCCCAGAAACGGCGACCGTAGAATACACCAGGCATTACGCACATAAAATTATTGAGGTGTACAAAACGATCCCCGAGTACAAGGAAAGCTTTTTTATGTTGGGATGGGGTGGAACTCCAAATAGTGTTTTTGGCGGTTTCAAGATGTTTCAACCACACACCCGCACACGATCGCAAACCGAGATACAGCAAGAGTTACAACGCAAACTCTCAAGTGTCGCAGGAGTTGAAGTATCCGCCTTCCCGCGTCCTAGTCTCCCTGGCTCGGGGCGCGGACTACCAGTGCAGTTCGTTGTCCTGACTGTTGAAGACTATAGCGATCTTAATAGAACTGTCGATGCTCTTCTCGATCGTGCCCTGGATAGCGGGAAGTTTATCTTCTTACAAAAAGCAATTGAATTCACCCGCCCAAAAACCAACATTATTCTCGATCGGAATCGCGCGGGCGAACTTGGCATTGATATGGAAGAGATTGGGCGCAGTCTCGCGTTATTCCTTGGTGGCAACTATGTTAACTGGTTTAATTTCGAAGGCCGTAGCTACAAAGTTATACCTCAAGTAGCGCGCGAATACCGAGCATCGTACGACATGTTGCAGGGCTACTATGTTCGCAGCGGTGATGGAGAACTAATTCCTCTTGCGAGTCTGGTTTCATTTGAGACTACTGTAGAACCCAGCAATCGAACACAGTTCCAGCAACTAAATTCACTCATACTGCAAGGTATACCGGCACCGGGGGTAAGTATGGGAGACGCACTCGATTACCTGAATGCAGCGGCAAAAAACGTCCTGCCCCGTGAATACTCATGGGACTACGCCGGCATGGCTCGACAATATTCGCAACAGGGCAACGCATTAATCGTCACCTTTTTTGTCTCGCTAATTATCATCTATTTGGTGCTTGCAGCTCAGTTCGAAAGTTGGCGGGATCCATTGATCATCCTCATGTCCGTTCCGATGTCGATAGCGGGGGCACTTGCATTCATCGCATGGGGATTCGGGACGATTAATATCTACACCCAATTAGGTCTAATAACCCTAATTGGCGTCATTACAAAAAATGGAATCCTTATCGTAGAGTTTGCAAATAGATTACAGATCACAGAAGGGCACTCGAAGCGGATCGCAATCGAGCGTGCTGCGATGATTCGATTACGACCTATCTTGATGACGAGCGTCGCAATGATCGTTGCAATGGCGCCTCTGTTAGCTGCAAGCGGTCCGGGAGCTGCAAGTCGCTTTCAGATGGGGCTAGTAATCACTACCGGGCTAGGAATAGGAACAATTTTTACGCTTTTCGTCGTACCAGCATATTACCTGTTTATCGCCCGCGATCACTATGGGACCGTATCTGACCTCGAACGCGATCCCCCAGGATCAATTGTGCCATCAAACAATTTGAGTTAATGCGCCTTCTTAGTGGTTACTTGTTGCGATCAAAAAAGCGCTGGCAGTAATGCCTAGGTTCGTCAGTTTCAAATGCTTGGGCAAACACCGGAAGACCAGCCTCAATCGCTTGCGCGGTCGATAAGTCCTCCCATTGTCGACAAAGCTTTTTCTGCAGTCGAATAGCGTTCGGGGCAGCATCAACTATGTCGCCTATCGATGCCGCCACCGCGGCGTCAATATTCCCCTCTTCTACGAGCTGTTCAACAAGGCCTATGCGATGCGCCTCAGCCGCATTGATTAGATTTCCACGAAGGACTAATTCCCGCGCTTTACCTCGGCCGATCAACCCCGGCAGTAACGCCGCTTCAACCACTGACGGCACTCCAACTTTAACTTCCGGCATACCGAACATGGCGCTCGAATCACAAATACGGAAATCACAGGCCGCAGCGATCTCCAAACCACCACCCAAGCAATAACCTTGGATGCGTGCGATCACAGGGACAGGAAATTTCATCAATGTACGGCATAGTCGATGAATTGCGCGAACAAACTCACCGGCATTGTGGGGCTCGAGTTCCTCAAGTTCCTTAAGGTCTGCTCCACCTATAAACGCATTGTCCGATACACCTTGCAGAACTGCGCAGCGAAGTTTTAAATTTTCACCATGCGCTTCAATACCTTCCGCGCATTCCGTAAGAGTATCTATCCCGATCAGATTTAATCTGGTGCGCCCACGCACAGTGAAAATCGCAACACCCTCATCGAGATGTTGCTCAAATTTAAAACCGCCATTCTTGAACAAAATAAAGCCACTCCCTCGATAGCCAACCTCCGTATTTATTTCTCGCTATCCGGCAAACAACCGTTATCATTGCAGCATAAATATCAAGTGATTGATCATTTCCAACGAACCGTTCAACAAAAAACAGGCTTAACTACGTAACGCTTCGGCTTTCGCGCGGGCTGAGCTCTCGCTATCAAAAATAAGATTATTAAAAACCTGAACAGGAGTAACAGGATCGGCTCTTAGTTGACCTACTGCCCAACGTTTCAATGGCTCTAAGCAGACAATGACATACGAATTTTCAACCGGGCCAAAACGAAAACCGTTCATCTTATATAGGAGCTGGGCAAAATCTGCGAAGTAGCCATCAGTCAAATCTTTATTTGAGCCGATTTCATCGCCGACTGGTACTTCATCGCTATACGATACCCATTTATAAATCCCTTGAGGCATTGCATCGAGCGTTGCCATATCCAACGACTGTTCGCCACGATAAGCCGGGTGCAACCACCAGTACGGGTCTTTCCCCCGGGCAACCGAATCTATTGGCTCTATCTTGCTCATGGCAATGGGCCTGGCTTAAGAAACCCATTGATAACATTTTGCATTATTTGGGAAACGTTATTCTGATAATTGTTATAAGACAATGAGCCGCACCACGCCATCGATCCAACCGAAAAAACAGCACCATCGCTAGGCGTCTTATAGTAAACGATATCTGCGCGGGTACGCGGATTCGTCTCTCCGGTTCCAGCGGATATGTAACCACGGGCGTGAAATGTTGACTCCTCTGAGACTGTGACATACATATCCGAATGACCTTCCGAGTGCGCTAGTAAATAGGCGTGGTGAGGGGTTCCCAATTCCAAATCGTAACGATCTAATTCTAATCCAGCAGCTCCATCGCCAATCAACCCAAAATCCCCGATGGCTTCATCTCGCCCGACACCTTCCATTATCCATTCGCACTGCGGCAGTTCGCTATCCGGAGCACGGCGATAATAGGAAGAATACGTAAGTCCAAAAGAAGTAAAAGTAACGCCCAGTAATTTACTCATGACTCGCCCGCGTACGCGCCACAAACCACCATGCTTACCATCAAAAGCGTTACAGTACTCGCCCGGAGCAATAGTCCAGGCCCTAGTCCCATTATCTCCTTTCCGCACCTCGATGATGTTCGGATTGTCTGGGTGTGGTACGCAGATCCAGTAAAATCCATTCGCTGCAAGATATAGCCAGCGCCCCCCTTGGAGTTGATAATCATGGTAGGCCGTCATTGATTTTTCGCTCTGGTACTCCGGGTGATGCCCGGTGAGGCAGACCTGATATTGATTTAAAAGGCTAACACCCTCCCTTTCGAGATCTTCTTCAGTATGAATATCGACGTCATAATCCATTTGATGCAGCCAGTCCACTAAATGCAGATCTGCATTTAGTTGCCACAAGGATGGTGACAAGACATGAATATATTTCGGTCGCATGTTGAGAATGGGCCGGAGTCGCGATGAAACATTTACACCCCAGCCGTCTCGATAACTGGTATACGTTCCAAGGCCATATCCGCGTTCCTGATTTAGCAACAAATCGCTTGGTTGTAACAATGGCACTTGTCCGGTCAACAATTGTGCAATCACCGAATTCACACTCAGATTATCATTCGCGTAGGCCAGGTAGCTGTTTGTTGACATAATTAGGGCTATCTTTGCAGTTGGCCCAGAGGCCGGCGGTCGCACGAAAAATGGTATGTAGTCTTCCGTTTCTGCAGAAGAATTTCCATTGATGCGCAAACGTGCAGCATAAACCCCGCTTTTAAGTCCTTCTGGAATTCGCCACTCGAACGCCGCTTCCCAACGAGCATCATCTACGGACTCATCATGAAAATGGATCGCGCCGTATTCATGCGGACCGTGTAAAAAACTCATGTAGTCGGACGACCAATTAAAACCTGGCACACCACGAACGGGGAGATTTACACCTTGACCGTGTAGCCCCCGCGGCCCCGTATCTAAAATCGTTGGTGACGCCGCATTGTCCTTCATGTTGACCGTGAAGTCCCAAGCCCCAACAATGGCATCACGGATATGATTGGGAACCTGCGCACCACCAGGACTCGCTAGCAACAACTCGAATTCTGCGTCGTCCAAGACCCGATTAGTTAATTTTGCCCGTTCAATCTTGCCGTTATATCCGTGCGTGTGTACGGGAATTTCAAGTGGTTCTGATAAGTCTCTGAAGTGCCCACCCCACAACGCCCGTCCAGAATGAACTTCTAAACAACTTGCTGCCATCAATAGCGGACAATCATTAGTGCTTGGGATCACGGTTGCAACGCCCTCAAAGGCCCCATCGGTATCATTGTAGGGAAAGAGCATACTCATCCCATGGCCGCCATTCGTGTTAGTAACATAGGCAGCTTGAGATAACCGCACAGCTTTCGTCTCTGCGTCGAACGATGCCGTCACCTTGTACCAAACCTTGCGCATAAGGGGCTTCCCGCTCGAAAATTCCTCTATAGTACTGCCTGATCCGAGCCGAAGAGCGAGTTCCCCGTCAGCGTTAATAAATAGGCCATAACCAGACTGCTTACTTTCATCCCATTTTGTAAGTAAACCTTGGATCCCAACCTCAACACCTTCAGTGTCAACCTGCGGAGTGGTTGGGAAGATATACGCACATAGGCTGAAGCTTTTGACATTTAACGCATCGTCGTGAGGAATGATAATATAGCTACCAGAGAGTAGTGGTTGGTGTATGCCTTGATAAGCTCCACTAACATCACTCGGAATAACTTCTTCTTTATACCCAGGCCCCGCTGGGTTTGTATCCCCATGTATAAGACGCACGATCTCCGCTTCAAAGGACTCTCCTTTTTCCGCGTTGATGTGGAATGATATGGACTCAGTCGGGCGTGCCGAAAATCGATTCGAATACCCCGTAATGCGTAGCATGCTTTTCTGTAGGCTCATGTGTTTATCCGCTTAAAGTACGTTTTAATTATTTATGCCATATGCGTCTAAAAATACACGTAACCGCATAAGAAAAATGGCGTGTTCCGCATCTTCGCGAGTTGGATAAACCTCTTCAGTTATTTCTACAACGCCACCGCGCCGTCCCGGAAGAATGCCAATTTTGTATTCCTTCCAAGGCACTATCTCCACAATCGTGTGCTTGCCAGCCTGAGGAAACATCCGCAGTTTATCAATCAGTCGTTTAAGCCCAACGCTGTGCAATGGTGCTGCTTCACCTGCCTTGGTCCCAGCGCCGCGGGGATGCTGGCGATGTTCTGCAATGATTGCCTCACGACTCGATTTGTCGCGAATATACGGCAGGATATACATTTTCGTATCGTAATCATCCAGCGCCGTAAATCCATAATCCTGCTGCAGGGCAGTTTGTGGTGGTAAATGTCGTCGATTCGTCATGCATCCCTCCGAACTCTCACGTAAAGCATCTCGCAGAACAATAAACCTAAGCCTAACATCCCGGCCTCAGTTCCGCACTCGGTACCCCTAAAACATCAACACGGATGCCATGATCAGCCAAGTCTGTTGGTCGCAAGCAAACAAGTGCGGTTGTACGACTAGTCCAACGCACACCGATATTTTTCGCTGTAAATGGTACACCATCGTTGGCGAGCGGAGATTCCAATAACTTTTGCCGGATGTCCGAATCACGAGCTTCGATATAGAGCGTGACCTTGTGCAATGCATGCGGCATGACGGGCTCCGTTACCGTCACAATGAGTGTGAATTTTGCGTCAGGGGAATCAACAACCTGGAACTCCGACTCGTTGCCGCTACAGGCAATTAAAAGCAATAGACAAGTTCCAAATATGGCACATCTCAAATGCCCCATCTTGCGCATGGAACTGCAATAGTAATCTCTGTTGTAGCTTGCTCGCTGAACCTCTTTCA
>DPMX01000156.1:4959-7613 GCA_003540955.1 Gammaproteobacteria bacterium | reverse complement strand
CGCGTTACTCTTTTAGCGTTTTCGGAATTCGGGCGAAGAGTGCCTGAAAATACTAGCCTCGGTACCGACCATGGGACTGCAAACGTCATGTTTGTCGCGGGTAAAAATGTTAATGGTGGGCACTATGGAAGGGCGCCTAGTCTGACTGACCTCGATGACGGCGATAATTTGATCTACACGACTGACTTTCGTCGAGTCTACGCGACAGTTATCGATGGTTGGCTTCGCTTAGGTGTGTCCAAAGAATTACTAGGTGGCGAGTTTGACGTGTTCCCGATTTTTTCCTGATCTTCGCGAATTAAAGCGAAGCCCGGTTGGATCGCGAGCGTCATAGAATCGGAGCAAGCACTGCTCGTGACTTATTCAAAGGGGATGAACGTGTGCTATCTTGGGAAAATGAACTGGTAGCGGAGGGTCTTAAATGCGTATATTCCAGGTCCTGATTTTTAGCGTGTCTATCCTGTCTGCACACCTCGCTATCGCCGATATTACGGCAGAGCTAGGTAAAGCGGCGACAGGTTCGCATCGGAGCGCGGACAACATTGGGCGCAACATTTGGCGCCACCCAATAGAGACGCTGACTTTTTTTGGGTTAAAAAATAACATGACCGTGGTTGAAATTTGGCCTGGCGGCGGTGGTTGGTACACTGAGATTTTGGCCCCGGTTCTGCGTGAGGACGGGGAACTTTACGCGGCAAATTATGATGGAAGTACTGGCCGAGAGTATTTCGAGCGAGGTGCTAAATTATTCAAGAAGAAACTTTCCGATAATCCAGACGTTTATGACCGAGTTGCTATCACTGCCTTGATGCCGCCCTCTTCGATCGCCCCGGCTCCTAAGAGCAGTGCCGATCTGGTTTTGAGTTTTAGAAATTTGCACAACTGGGTGCGTGGAGGTATAGAAGGAGCGATGCTCGAAGCCATACACGAGGTCCTGAAGCCTGGTGGCATATTCGGCCTGGTCGCGCATCGCGGGACCCCTGACATGGTTGGAATCGAATGGGCACGTAAGGGTTATATCGCGGAAGCAGAGGTGATCCGGCTCGTAACTGCCGTCGGATTTACCTTTGTCGATAGTAGCGAGATAAATGCGAATCCGAACGATACCAAAAACTATGCCGATGGCGTTTGGACTCTGCCCCCGAGTTTTCGCCTCGGTGAGACGGACAAGGCGAAATATCAAAGTATCGGGGAAAGCGATAGGATGACTTTGAAGTTTATCAAAGCTCCGTGATGGTTGATCGAGGCTTGAATGCGATGGCCAGACTGAAGTCGCGCTAGCGCACCTGTTGACGATAAGCCCGAACCCTAATCCGGTAGCTCAACGCCTGAACCACCCATCTCTGTCGGTACATCTTTTTGTTTGACAAGGCCATCATGGATACGCAGAACGGTTTCCTCATAAAAGACGTGTATCCCAGGTGTGAAGTCTAGAGTAGGGATCACTGCCGCGTAAACATCGATCAAACCCATGGTGGGATGGTCCGTAAATACGTGACCGCCGCAATTCTTGCACCATTTGCGATGGCTATTCTCGGTTTTTGCATAGGAGCCAAGAAGGTTGGCGCCTTGCGTGATCTCAACCGAATCTGGTGGCCACAAGGTGAAAGCATTGACCGGTCCTGCGGACCAGTGGCGGCAAGATTCGCAGTGGCAATAACCCATTGCAACCGGTTCGCCGGTTACTGTTAAGTTGACTGAACCGCAGAAGCAACCGCCGTCCTGTGATTTAGAACTCATCGTCTCCTCCTTTTAGCCTATATGCATAACATCATAGACTGATTGGCTAAGTATAAACTTAGTGAGAGCTATGTCCTCTAGTTTTAATCAGGATATAGGGCGCAGACATCATAACCGTAAATCCAACTTGATTTGGAAAAACCGCCCCCATCACCACGTTCCGATATATCCCCGCCACGGCCCACGGCGTGGTTCAACTGACCCTGTTCCCAGGCAGCGATTTGGATTTTCCCAGTTCGTTCGATGCGGGCTTCCTCATAGGCCTTCAATGCAAAGTCCGGGGTGGTTGGATGAGCGGCTAAGTAGTGAGCCAACACCCAAGCATCCTCGATTGCCATTACTGAGCCTTGAGCTAAATAGGGAACCATTGGATGGGCAGCATCTCCAAGTAAGGTAGTGCGCGCAGACGACCAAGTCGACAACGGTTCGCGCATTAGCAGCGCCCACTTATAGCATTGCCCTTCCTGCGTATGGTCAATGATTGTTTGGACCGTTGGATTCCAATCTTGAAACTGGGCAGCCAGATCGGATTTATCCGCTCGAGTGGTCCAACTTTCTGTCTTCCAACCCGCTTCTTCGGTGAGGGCAACGTAATTTAACAACTCTCCGCGGCGAACGTAATAGGCGACGACGTGTGCGCTGGGTCCAGCCCAGAGATTGAATTTTGGCTCTACGAGATTTGGTTCTAGGTCATCGACAGACACCATCCCGCGGTATGCGACATGTCCAGTGAAGCGTGCGTCGGGATCATGATGTAACAGTGTCCGCACCCTCGAATGTACTCCATCGGCCCCGATGACAATGCTTCCATGCAGCGTGCTGCCGTCCTCGAAGTTTAACATCACGCTTTTGTCGTCTTCCGCAAGTTCAATTAGCCGTTTACCTACTGAGATACAATTAGGGTTGTTTTTTTA
>DPMX01000156.1:0-4664 GCA_003540955.1 Gammaproteobacteria bacterium | reverse complement strand
CAATTAGGGTTGTTTTTTTCAACGGCCTCCAGAAGAATTTGATGCAGGTCTGCTCGATGAAATCCATAGAAGGGCGCACCGAAAGTCGTAACGAAAGCGTCGGAAAGAGGGTTTTCAAAGAATGGTCTGCCGGTTTCGAAATGTCGTAACGCGATCGCCTTTGGCTGGAACTTGATCGATTCAATTTGTTCTTCAAGACCTAAAGCATAGAGCACTTTCATGCCGTTAGGACTTAGGTGGAGACCCGCTCCTATTTCGCGGAGCTGACTCGATTGTTCGTAAATCTGCGCATCGAGACCCTTGCGCTGCAACGCTAGTGCGGCTGTAAGGCCACCAATGCCGGCGCCAATAATGCTTATTTCGCTTGATGCCAAAGTAGTCCTCCTGGCAGCCAACTTTTCATCAGCTAGCTTGAAAATTTTCTGAAACAAGCACGAAAGAGAGTATTAAGACTAACGTTAAATGACCAAAATGTGGAACCCGCCCGTTATCTATAATGGCTGGTAGGGGATTGACGGAGGTGGCATTCCACGCAGCGACAAATCTTTTAAAAAAATGTGTCATCTGCGGGGCTCTATTGAGACAGATTCAGTATTTACTTACCCCACGGTTTTACTCTGCCTCCTCCTCGTCTAGATCACAGCCCGTGTTACGCTTCTTAGCTTGCAATTATAGGGAGGCTTTTAATGAAATTTGTTAGTTTCACTTTTGGCGAGAACCTGCCGCGAGTCGGTGCCTATGATGGAGCGGGTAAAATCGTAGATCTTTGTGCTGCGTCGGTTGAATTTCCCGCGAGTATGATAGAGTTGATTCGCGCTGGAGACCCTATAGTTGCCTATACCGCAGAAACCCTTGCTTCGGCACCAGCGCGTGCAAGACTTTCGCCTCACGAGGTTAATTTGATTGCGCCAATCCCGCGACCCACAAAAAACGTCTTCTGTGTTGGAAGAAATTACAAAGAACATATCGACGAAGGGCATCGTGCTCGGGGTACCGAAGTTTCATATCCGAAAGCGCCCCAATTCTTTACGAAAGCACCAACGGCAGTGGTTGGCCCGAACGAAGTTGTCCACGTGGAGTCTACAGTGACGATGAAATTTGATTACGAGGCTGAGTTGGGAGTAGTGATCGGAAGCGGTGGTAAAAACATTCCTGAGGCGGATGCGTTAGATGCCGTATTTGGGTTTACTATCGTAAACGATATGACGGCGCGTGATTTACAGCGGCGCCACGACCAATGGTTCAAGGGCAAAAGTCTTGATCGCTCCTGTCCGATGGGGCCGTGTATCGTGCATCGTTCTGCAATTAGTAACCCGCAGGACTTAGGTTTGCAGTTGAAGGTAAATGGTCAGCTGCGACAGAAAAGTAGAACCAGCAACATGATATTTAGCCTCAGAAAAATTATTGCAGAGCTATCATGCGGGATGACCTTAGAACCCGGAGATATCATTGCAACCGGCACCCCCCAGGGGGTTGGCTTCGCAATGGACCCGCCGTGTTTCCTTAAAGATGGGGACGAAATCATGATCGATGTCGAACAGATCGGGCAGTTGCATACTAGGGTTGAGATAATAGACTAGGACTCCTACCCGAACCGTTCCCTTTCAACGGGCATGGGAAGTGATTTAACGGATGGTGGTGTCTTCGCTTGCTTCCAATCGATGCCGGCGCGGGTTACTACCGCGCTTTTTAATCGGTTGGCTTGCCGCTAGAGACCCTCAAAACACAGTCGAGAACGACAATAAGCTGTGCCTTACCTGGGGTTTATTCCGATCACAGGCTTCCTAAATATTTATACAACAAACGCGCTGATTTTGGTGGCGCATTTGCGGTTTTTTCTTTTTTTGAATCACGCACGAGTTGCCGCAAACGTTGTCGATCTGCATTAGGAAAGCACGCTAACGCGGCATTAAGTTCGGTTTCCCCTCCCGAGAGAAGTTTATCTCGCCAGCTCTCTAGTTTGTGATTTTCGGCGACGCCCTGTCTCACTGGGTGCAGGAGCCTTTGTAATGCTTGCCTTACAGAGGGGATATCCTCGTTTGGTAAAAGTCTACCTATGTAACGGAGCTGCCGTTGAAGCGCACGCCGATTCATTCTTCGCGCATCCCGAATTTCTTGGCGAATCGCTTCACCGAGGGGTAGCCCCGCAAGATATTTGTCTGGTAGTTTGGTGAGTTCTCGACCAAATTCTTGTAGGGCGAGGAGCTCTCGCTTCATCTGGCTTTTACTTTTTTCATCTCCAGAATTCATCTGCCCTGGTGGTATCGAAATAAAGGGATTACTTATGATCTGGCCAAGTCATGTTCAGAAATTTCGTGGCCCCAGTCGCGCTTAGCGGCGAGGTATCGCCGATTCCAAGGGTTCACTCCGATGATATGCTTTATCGGCGTTACTTCCGTGAGACCTTGTTTAGCAAGGTCTTCGACCTTTTTGGGGTTATTCGTCAAGAGTCGAAATGGCCGCTTCCCAACGAAGTAGTGGAGGAGGGCCGCAGCGTCGCTAAAATCGCGGGAATCATCCGGTAATCCAAGCGAACGATTGGCTTCGTAGGTATTTTCACCTGCGTCCTGCAATAAGTACGTTGCAGCTTTTGCCCACAGACCGATCCCACGGCCTTCGTGGCCGGACATGTAAATAACGAGGCCACCGTCACTATCTTGGTCGATGCGATCTAGCGCCGAGACAAATTGAGGCCCGCATTCACAGCGTTGCGATCCGAATACGTCTCCTGTAAGACAACTAGAGTGCACTCGAACTAGTGGATTTTCACTCTTCTTCAGATCCCCTAGTACCAACACGCTGTTAACCGCCATGCTTGAAGCCAGCATGGAGAAGAATCTCTGTCCATTCTGTTTAGTAAGGTCGCGCGCGAGTTCCTCAACTTTCGCCAGTTCTGTGCTCCGCACCGTGGCGTACCACTGGGTGGTGATTTCATCACGGCCGAGCTGTAACGGCAGCGGAATCGGGCCGAGGATATTTATCGACAGCTCTCCGTCGATCGCGCTTCCGCTGATCGGCATTTCACGTCCGTTGGTATTAATTCGGATGAGCTTGTGCTCGTCCGCTAAGCGTTTCCGAACTGTTGGATTTAGATATGTAAACATTAGGTGATTTGATTCTCTAGATTTTTAAGCGCGTTAATTTATAGCAGCGGATAACAAGGCCAACGTCCTCTCGAAGGCGTCGGCTTCGAGTTCGAATATTGCAGCCATAAAATCGGTCACGCCGATGTGACGGAAACTTTGAATCTTCTCGAGCACTTGGCTTTCGTTGCCCACTATAGCGAGATCTGTCGGATCCGACACGCCTTCTAAATCAAGCATGGCCCGATAGCGAGGCAATTGGCCATACAGCGCAAGCGGTTCTGCTAATGCTTGCTTAATCTTCTTCGGGTTGTCAGTAACCACGACCGGAAACCCGCCCACGATTAAAGGGTTCTTTTTACCAGCTTCGGCCGCCGCATGTGCAATACGTTTTACGATATGGTTCTTCATCGTTCTAGAACCTACCATCCATGTATTGGTACCATCGGCATAGGTTCCAGCGAGTTTCAGCATCAGGGGCCCTAAAGCTGCCAACACCACAGGTGGTGGCTGTGCGTCAGGCGTCCCAAGTGTGATATCTTGAACGCGGTAGTGTTTCCCTTCATGGGTTGCGGTCTCGCCACGCAGTAATGGCATAAGGATCGCGAGATATTCCTGCATGTGGTTCGCCGGTTGGGCATATGAGAGTCCATGTACATGCTCGATTACGACTTTGTGTGACAGACCGATCCCAAGTGTAAAACGACCTTTGGTCGCAGCAGCAGCGGTTAAAGCTTGCTGCGCAAGTGCGATCGGGTGCCGTGGGTAAGATGGAGTTACGGCCGTGCCGACACCGATGCGAGTAGTTTCGCGTCCAGCGATTGCAAGTGCTGTGATTGCATCGTGCGCACGAATATTAGCCATCCAGACGTTATCTAACCCCGCCGCCTCGGCTTGTTTTGACATCGCGACGATTTTGTCGATCGTATGGGCAACTCGATCCGGGCCCATCATGATCCCGATACGCATTGGGTCTCCTCCCGCAATTCATTACGTACTAACAAGACCTTGCTAATGATAGCAGCGTCTATAAGATATTAACTCGGCCGGTCGCCGTTGAGAGTAACTCGATACATGGTGCGCTGATAGCCGTGATAATCATTCAATGCATTATGTTGTGCACAACGGTTGTCCCACATTGCAACGGAACCCGGGTGCCAATGAAATCGGCATTGCCATTCTTCGCGCTGTTGCACTGCGTAAAGATAGTGCAGTAATGACTGGCTTTCCGCCGCCGTCATACCTTCGATATGCGTCGTATGTGCGTTGCTGCAATAAAGCGCTTTCTGGCCGGTCTCTGGATGGGTGCGCACAATTGGGTGTGACGCTGTCGTGAGAATATCCCCGATGTCCTGAGGTCGATCAGCGATCCTATGAGTACGCGTCACAGCCGCGTCAGGCTTTTCGGAACTACTAACGCCACGCAAACCCCCTAGGAGTTTTTTCATGCCGTCGGAGAGTGACTCATAGGCGGAGTACATATTTGCGAACAACGTATCCCCCCCGACTTTTGGGACCTCGACGGCATAGAGAATTGATGCCATTGGTGGTATCTCTAAATAGCTCGTATCCGTGTGCCAC
>DPMX01000047.1:3310-3745 GCA_003540955.1 Gammaproteobacteria bacterium | reverse complement strand
AGATTCCACACACCTAACACTTCGATGAATCGCTTCGACGGTGGGGATAAGGCTAAGCCACGGACATCTCCGCTGCCCCGTCCAGATGGCGGTTGTTGCGCTTCGACAACGAGAACGCTCAGGTCATGCCGCCGTATTGCCAACGCCTGTGCCGCGCCGACTAGCCCTGCGCCGATCACGACGCAATCGAAATCAGGCCGCACGGTCCTCATGCATTAGTGATTCGATATCGTCAATCTGTTTTGGCGCACCTCCGCTTAATACCTCGTGCCCCACCTTGGTCACCAACACATCATCCTCGATACGGATCCCTATATCCCACCAACGTTTTGCCAAACCGTCAATTGTTCGCGAAAGGTAGAGACCGGGTTCCACGGTAGTGACCATTCCTGCTTCGAAGGTCCGCCACTCGTCCACAATTTTATAATCACCGAC
>DPMX01000047.1:0-3014 GCA_003540955.1 Gammaproteobacteria bacterium | reverse complement strand
AATTTTATAATCACCGACGTCATGTACGTCCATACCAAGCCAGTGCCCTGTCTTATGCATATAGTAGGGCCGATATTTTTCATCCCTGATCAATTTCGAGACGCGCCCTTTCAATATTCCAAGGCCTACCAAGCCCCTGGTTATTTCTTCTACAGCGGCCTCATGCGGCATATTCCAAGTATTTCCTGGTCTAACTTGTTCAATTGCGGCAAATTGTGCTCTTAAGACCACCTCGTACACCGCTGCTTGATCGTCGGTAAATTTGCCATTTATTGGGAAAGTCCGAGTGATGTCACTAGCGTAATAGTCATACTCGGCACCAGCGTCAATGAGCAGCAAGTCTCCATCATTTAATTGATCCTGGTTTTCAACGTAGTGCAGAATACAGCTATTTGCACCGCCGCCGACGATGCTCGGGTAAGCAGGTGAACGAGCGCCCCGTCGCATGAAAGCGTGCAGTAACTCCGCCTCGATTTGATATTCGAACATCCCCGGACGACACGCCGACATCGCACGTCGATGCCCATCGGCCGCAATGGAAGCCGCCCGACGCATCGCTTTAATCTCCTGACGGCTCTTAAACAAGCGGCTTTCATGCAGCACGTGACCAAGTGACACGAACTGATCAGGAGCATGGATACCTGAACGACCCTTGTCGTTAACACGGGTGATCCAACCAACAAGGCGCTGATCGAACTCCGGATAACGTCCCATCGTGTAGTAAATCCGCTCTTTGTTCTCCAACAACCCAGGGAGAATATCGTCCAGATCAGAAATCGGAAAGGCATCGTCTGCTCCATAAATTTCACAGGCACCAACGAGTCCCGCGCGACGCCCATGCCAAGTTTCAGCTTCCGAGTCGCGCTCACGACAAAACAATAAGAACTCACCTTGTGGCCGATCCGGCACAAACACAGCGATAGCGTCAGGTTCCGGAAACCCAGTAAGATAAAAAAAATCGCTGTCAGGACGATGTGGGAAAAAAACATCTCTATTGCGAACGCGCTCCGGTGCAGTCGGTTGAATCGCGATTCCGCCCACACCGATCATGTTCAACAAATGTTCACGACGACGAGAAAATTCTCGTTTCTCCATGTTGCTTCGCTACCCCATATTAGTTCGCGTGTTTCACCAAACGGCGAAGTTAATGCTCAGTTCCACCACTTTCAATCTGTCCGCCACTCTCCAGGTTCTCCTCACGCAACAACAGTGTCCCCATACGGGTGTACTCGCAAATTTCCACGAATGCAAACTCGTCATCAACTTCACTCACTTTATCCAGATCTACCCGACCAATCTCTACGAGGTCACGCAGGAAACCTTGGCTATCGTCGCTGAGCAACTTTAGATCATCCAGGCCGCCCAACCCGTAACCCGAAAGAAATCCGCGACACCAGCAACCGAGAGCCTGTGCACGCAACCTCAACGAATGATCGTCTGATGGTAGCAGGAGCTGCAGGGAGAAATCATCTGTTGAAAATCCGTCGACGGTGTCATCCAGCAATTGTGTCAGCGCGTGCCCCGCCCCTAAATCGTGACCGCTAAAGCCGTCACCATAGCCTACTGCGTGACTAAGCCATATACCCGCGTCAAATTGCTGTTCGGAGCACAAAATGCCGCAGAGCATTCCATGGCACTCAGATGCACTGATATCGGATCCCATCAAACTTAATGAAGACTCAACCGATTCATATAAAGCATTGTCAAAGTATTTTGTCATATCCGCGTATTACGTTATTTATAGGTATTATCCCATGCCAGTTGCCAACACTTAAACCGCAAAGAAGCGTAGCAACCATCATTGAAAGACCCATCTGATTAGTAGTTCAGGTGGCAAACCAACGCATATAGCCAAAATTTATCCGGTTGACCGATGTTAGTAGCAGCTCTATATTGATCACCGCTAAGGCGAAATACCGTCCCACAAGTGACCAGTTAAACCATGACTCAAACAGATAAAGAAACTTTGGAACTAGCCGCACTCGAAACAAGGGTCGATGAGTTAATTAAGACTATCGAAGGCCTAGCTAACGAAAACGTCGCGTTGCGGAATCAGCAAGCGTCATTAACAGCTGAGCGAGCGACGCTCATAGAAAAGACCGAACAAGCACGCACTCGGGTCGAAGCCATGATTGCGCGGCTTAAAGCAATGGAAACGCGTTCATGAATGATAGTGTAAAACCGATCACCGTTGCCATTCTCGAGAAAGAGTATCTTGTTGGGTGCGCAGAAGAAGAACGTGAAGCCTTATTCGCCTCAGTAAAATTTTTAAACGACAAGATGCAAGAACAACGTGCTAGCGGTAAGGTGATCGGCAGTGAGCGTGTAGCGGTAATGGCCGCTTTAAACGTGACGCATGAATATCTCGAATATCGTCGACGTAATGAATCGATGAATTCGGATATTGGGGCGGGAATTGACCGGATTAGGAGAAAAATCAACAGCGCCCTGTCTCTAGGTCAAACTTTCGAATTGACGGACGCTTCTTAATTGAACTTGGATTAAAAACGGTGTTCTCTGTATTGTACGTGTACAGGCTGCGTAACCCTTGAGCCTATAATTAATGTAACTGGGAACTAATCTGTTGGCAATGTTGTGCAAATCCGCGTAGATGCGGAAAGCCTGATTTGCTGCGAGAGGTTCCACCTTGAACCTTTGGTTCAAGTGTACGGGCTGTAGCGGCATTGTGGAGAACACCACTTTCCTTTTTATTTAATCTTCATATATTTTTAGCAAACGACATTGGTACCTGCAATGCAACGATGGCTCATGAAATCCGAACCAACAGAGTTCAGTATCGACGATCTGAAAGCGAGTTCTAAACAAACTAATATGTGGGACGGTGTGCGAAATTATCAGGCACGAAACATGATCCGCGATCAAGTAAAAAAGGGCGACCTTGTATTTTTCTATCACTCAGCTTGCGCAGAACCTGGAATTGTCGGAATCATGCAAGTGGTCAAAGAGGCCTATCCAGATCCGACAGCATTCAATCCATCCGAGAAATACTTCGA
>DPMX01000324.1 GCA_003540955.1 Gammaproteobacteria bacterium | reverse complement strand
TCGCTACTGAAGGGATGATGCAGGTTTTAGCCGATGAACTCGCAGATCGGAATCGAATCCGAGTAAATTCGCTAAACCCTGGTCGTCTTCGGACCCAGATGAGAGCCGAGGCCTACCCTGCTGAAGATCCGGCATCACTTCGGCGACCAAAAGAAATCACAAATGGGTATTTATTCCTACTTGGGCCTGATAGCGCCGATGTGCATGGCATCACCCTTGATGCCCAGTCAAAAGGAGCAACCCTAATTCAAGAGTAGGGTGCGCTTGACTCGGCGCCGCCGAGGGTATCAGGATGAATACAAAAACCGCGAAAATACAAGCTTAATTCTTAACCAAATGATAGTGCATTAGCACACTGCCGCTACTTCATTTTGAGCAAATCTATAAGTCCCATTTCATCTGTAACCTGCAGACCCAAGGATGCTGCTTTTTCAGCCTTTTTACCCGCGTTTGAACCAACGATCACAATATCTGTATTCTGAGACACACTACTACTCACTTTTGCCCCACGCTCAGTGAGTGCCATACGCGCCTCGTCCCGACTCATTGATGTGAATGTGCCCGTCAAAACGATCCTCCGATCCAATAATGCGGGATCAATTAGTGTCGAAATTTCAACCTTCGGCCACCTAACACCACAATCAAGAAGTCGCTGGATCATCTCGCGATTCTTTTGCTCGTCAAAAAAAGCCCGTATCGATGTTGAGACTACTGGGCCAACGTCTGGAACATCCACCAATTGCTCTAAATTTGCTGCAGCTATGTTATCAATCGTCCCGAAGGTGGTCGCGATACTCGTTGCCGTAGTTACACCAACTTCTGGGATGCCAAGCGCGAATAAAAACCTTGCGAGCGTCGTGTGCTTACTCTGTTCAATACTGATTAGTAGGTTATTTGCTGACTTTTCCGCGAATCGCTCCAAAGAGATAAGAGAATTTAGGTTCAAATGATACAAATCGGAAGGATCCAAAACCAATTTAGATCGACACAACTGTTCTATGATTTTGTTTCCAAGGCCATCTATATCCATGGCATGGCGGGATGCAAAATGGGTAATCGACAACATTCGCTGCACCAATGTTTGTTCGGGCACAGACGAAGGCATAACGTAGGGCGAACTGTCTTTAGGTCTTCTTTCGAGAATAACCCGAACGATCTCTGGTATAACATCTCCCGCACGCCTCACGATAACAGTATCGCCGACTCGTATATCCTTTCGTTTTAGCTCCTCTTCATTGTGCAAGGTTGCATTCGTTATCGTAACTCCACCAACGAACACTGATTCTAGCCGCGCTACGGGCGTTAGCTGACCTGTGCGCCCTAACTGGACGTCGATTGCTTTGACAACAGTAGTTGCCTCCTCTGGAGGAAATTTATAGGCTATCGCCCAGCGTGGCGCTTTTGCAACCTGCCCTAAGATCTCTTGACTCGAAAGATTATTAACCTTGTACACCGCACCATCTATTTCATATCCGAGCTTCTCTCTACGAGCAAGAAGCCTTTTATAATAACTACGACACTGATTTATCCCTCTTAAAAGTTCAGTTTCCCCTGATACGGGCATACCGATACCTTTTAGATAATCAAGCACCTCATAATGAGTGGTGGGTCGCTTCGAGCCCACGAAGTGACCGATTGCGTAACAACATATCGATAATGGCCTTGTTGCGGTAATTTTAGGATCGAGTTGCCGCAAACTACCTGCGGCTGAGTTACGTGAGTTAATGAAAGTTTTTTCACCGCGGGAAATTTGATCTGAATTAAGACGTTCAAAATCACTCTTTGTAATGAAAATCTCGCCACGCACCTCAAGCAACTTCGGCGGTTCTTTGCAATTTAGATGTAACGGAATCGACTCGATTGTACGAACATTAAGAGTCACATCTTCACCCGTCGACCCATTGCCCCTTGTTGCTGCGCGCGCTAGCGCGCCACCCTCGTATACCAAGCTAACCGCAAGCCCGTCGAGTTTCGTTTCAGCTACGTATTCGATCGAGGCGCAATTTAGTTTTTCTCGAGAACGTCGATCGAACTCAAGAAACTCACTTTCGTTAAAGGCATTAGTTAAGGATAACATTGGAGTGAGGTGTTTTACTTCACTGAAGGCACTACTTGCTTCAGCGCCGACTTTTTGCGTCGGCGACCGGGATGTAACCAATTGCGGGAATTTCTTTTCTAGAGTTTCAAGCTCCCGCAATAAACAATCAAACTCAGAGTCCAGTAGTGTGGGCGCATCGAGTACGTAGTACCGGAAATTATGTCGTTCGATTGTTTCGCGGAGTTCGCGAACTCGCCTCAGTTCTCCCTCAGTGGGCATTATCAAACGCTGCCACTAGCTGCCGCAGCCTATCTATTCCATCATCATCTAAGAGTTCCTTCCGATCGCTATAAAGATCCCCTGGCAATACTTCGGCGATTCTTCGTGCCCTGCGTAAAAATAAGTCGAATGCTGAAGGGCCATCAATTAGACTTGGAAGCTGTAGAAACAACACAAGCCCCGGCGTAGAAAATTTCTCAA
>DPMX01000090.1 GCA_003540955.1 Gammaproteobacteria bacterium | reverse complement strand
ACCGCCAAGCGCGATGTAAATCATCAACACTACTGCGGTAACGCAAAGTGCGGGGAGGGCTTCAAGCCCTAACATACTTGTGAACATCACCGCGCCAGCAAGCAGTTGGCCGGCAAGATAAAATAGCAACATCATTGAAAACAAAGCAGCGATGATTCGGAGTGCGTCGGAATCGAAACGATCCCCTAAGTATTCCGGCATTGAGCGACTGCCAAAGTTGGCACCCGCTCGACGGATGCCGTGGAGGCAGATGAGGACTCCACTGTAGACCCCAAGTGGATAAACAAAGGCGTACCACAACACCGACATACCTGATGTATAAGCGAGCCCGGGTAAGCCAAGGAAGGTTGCACCACTTGCCGTCGTGGCTGTCATTGCGAAGGCGAGGAACAATGGGCCGTAGCTACCGCGCGCCGTAGCAAAGTCATCACTATCTTCGACGCGGCGCATGCCAACGAAGCCGAACGTTACCATTAGGCCGATATAGAATGCCAAAAATGTCCAGCCCCAAAAAATCAGGGGGTCATATCCAAACATGCGTGAATTACCTCGGCGGTCTGTTTGGCCGAACTAAACTGCGACAGCCTTCACGGCTGCCGATGGTCTACTTTTCGACATAGTTCAAATCACAAGAGCAGCTAGACGATGGAAACCGGGCTCAGGGTAGCAACTCATCACTGGATGTCAAAGCCGATAACGCGGCCGCACCTTAGCACGTAAAAACGCTGTTGTCGGCTCAGGCTCGCGATCGTCATATTTCGTCGAAGTAATCCGGAAGTCTAATGTTGCTGAGCGTTAGATTTCTAATTTTGACGTTGCGCCTGGACATCCCAATCATTATTGATTTCCACTCGATCGCCCTAACGACATGGAATGAGGATTCCACACAAATTTAAATACCAACTTGCAAATTTTGCAAGATTTATCCTTGCTAAGTCTTCCAATGCTGGTAATTATAGCGCGAGGCAATCAAGCTAGTCCCCTTCGAATATTGGTGTTTGTTTTGCTACGAAGGCCTGGTAGGCGCGATGGAAGTCCTGTGTTTGCATGCAGATTGCTTGTGCTTGTGCCTCGGCTTCAATCGCTTGATCGATTGACATATTCCATTCTTGATTGATCATATTCTTGGTCATGCCGTTCGCAAACCTCGGGCCGGACGCCAGACTAACGGCCGTCGCCTGCGCTTCCTTAACGACGGCTTCTGGCGCACATAGACGATTGAAAAAGCCCCAGCGTAGACCCTCTACTCCGCTCATGGCGCGTCCGGTTAACAGGATCTCTGCTGCGCGACCCTGCCCAATGATCCGCGGCAGAATGGCGCACGCGCCCATGTCGCAGCCAGCAAGCCCAACACGGGTGAACAGGAATGCGGTCTTACAACTTTCCGTACCGAAGCGCATGTCGGCGGTCATCGCTAAGATGGCGCCGGCACCAGCGCAGATCCCATCTACCGCGGCGATGATAGGTTGTGGACACGCGCGCATCGCTTTGACGACATCACCGGTCATACGGGTAAATTCGATTAAACCTTTCATATCCATTTCAGTGAGTGGGCCGATTATGTCGTGGACATCACCGCCAGATGAAAAATTGCCTTCGGCCCCGGTGATTACTACGGCGTGTACATCGTCCGCATAGTTAAGCTTGCGAAAGGTATCGCGCAATTCGGCGTAAGATTCGAATGTCAGCGGATTCTTCTTTTTTGGTCGATTCAGGGTAATTGTTGCGACCGAATCACGGCATCGCCACTTAAAATGTGTCGGCTTTAGCGTAGACAGCTTCATTTGATTGTCTCCAATTATGTTACCGGCCGGGCAATAGCAATAAGCCTCGGATTTTTTAATAGATTACTGTTGTAGCCGAACTGTCAGAATCGCGAAAAGGTTGTTCAGCGCTTGGAGGAGATCGAGCTCTTAGCCTTGTTTAAGCCCACGATCAAGGTCTGTATCTCGTTCGCAGTCAAGTCCGAGAACAAATCCGTAATCCATCGTTCATGCACGCGTGCCATCTGCCGAAACGCGTTGACACCGTGAGCAGTAAGTTCAATATACTGCACGCGTCGGTCGGTCGGCGAAGCAGCTCGACGCACGTAACCGTCGCGCTCTAAACGGTCGACAACGCCGGTTACATTACCATTAGACACCATTAGATTATCTGACAGTTGTGACATAGTTAACGCTTCGCCGGCGTGTTCAAGCTCGGATAAGACATCGAACTGAGGGAGAGTGATGTCGAAAGTTGTTCTCAGGCGCGCACGTACGGTTTGTTCGACGAGACCCTCGCAGGCCAGCAACCGCAACCACAATCGCAGTGATTGTTTCGGACGTGTTTTGCGTAATGGCTCCGAGACCTTATTCAACGGCTCAGGCGCGTTGGCAATCACGTTACCTCTCCACCGGCAACTGCAATCGATTGGCCAGTAATGCTCTCCGAGCCCGAAGAACACAGCCAGGCGACAGTTGTTGCAATTTCGTCGGGTTGGATGAACTGTCGTTGTGGGTTTACCGCTTTCAGAGATTTTTCTGCTTGTTCGCGACTTCGTCCCGTGGTGCCCATGATGTTTTTGATAGATTTTTCGAGTAAATCGGTCTCCGTGAACCCCGGACATACGGCGTTCACGGTGATACCTTCTCTTGCGACTTCGAGGGCCAGAGCTCGCGTAAGTCCAATTGCGCCATGTTTGGCAGCGCAGTAGGCTGCCACGTAGGCATAACCGATTAGACCCGCGGTGCTAACTACATTTACGATCCGGCCCCAGCGGGCATGACGCATCGGCTCGATCACTTGCTGTTGGCAGTGAAATATGCCGGTTAGATTGACTGCGAGCATATGATCCCATAACGCTTTGTTAGTCTTGGCAAAGGGCGCACTTTGAGCAGCACCAGCGTTATTGATCAGGATTTCCACCGGTCCGAAATGATTGCTCGCGGCTGCAAACGCGGTGCTCACGGATTCCAAATCGGTCACGTCAGCTACCTGGTAGGCACTCCCTTCAAGTGTGTCGCGTGCTTTGGCCAAAGCTGCCTGGTTACGGCCTATTATTGTGATTTTCGCACCCATAGCGTGCAATCTGCGCGCGACAGCTGCGCCGATCCCACGAGAGCCACCGGTCACTACAGCGTGTTTACCGCTAACCGTCGAACCCCGATTGGCTACGTCGTTCATGTTCGAGTCCTTTAGAGCTCGCCGCAATGAATGCATCTTAGACGAATTATTTTAATCTTGAAACAATTCAAGTTAAAATAATTTTGGGAAAGCGGAATCGCTAAGAATTTCTGTGTTGGGCGGATCAGTAAGGCTCATCAAAGAGTAAGGGAAATTGACTATGGCTGCACCAGGCAAGCCCGAAGGTCCGAATATCCAATTTTTACAACCGGCCGGTTGGCCGAAGCCGAAAGGCTACGCGAACGGGATCGCTGTGAGCGGTCGCCAGGTATTTGTCGGTGGGACAGTTGGTTGGAATGAGCAGCAAGAATTTAATAGCGACGAACTAGCTGAGCAAACGTGCCAAGCGTTAAAGAATATAGTTGCCGTATTGGCCGAAGCGGGTGCCCGCCCAGAACATATCGTGCGCATGACCTGGTATGTCACCGACAAGCATGAGTATTTAGCTAATGCAAAAGCGCTTGGTGCGGCCTACCGTTCAGTCATGGGGTATCATTTCCCGGTGATGGCGTTGGTACAAGTCGTAGCTTTGGTTGAGGATCGTGCCAAGGTTGAAATTGAGACAACCGCTGTCATCCCAGCCGCATGAGAAGTTGAACGATGATAATGTATTGGCGCGAATTGACCGTTAACTGGGGTGAATCCGATCCATTCGGTTTGGTGTATTACCCCCGTATGCTGTCATGGTTTAACGATACCGAGCATGAGTTGTTTCGGCGTATTGGTTATCCCATAGACGTCATGATCAAGAAAGATCGGACGACTTTCGTTATGGGTGAAGTGCATTTCCGTTTTATCGGCCCCGCCGCCTATGGAGAGTCGGTGCTAAGCATCATCAAGCTACAGGATATGGGTGCTAGTACGCTACATTGGAAAACGCGCTGTGTGAACGTGGTGACGGGTGCTTCAGTGTGTGAAGGCTTGGGCACGCGAGTGTACGCGCGGATTAACGATGACGGTACGCTAGACTCTGTGACTATTCCCCAAGCGATACGAGATGCTTTGAACAGTTTTGACGACTTTGAAAACCTTAAACCGGTCGGTTTTGAGCAAGCTTTCAACCTGTAACCGCTATTAGCGTCAGTGGGCTGACGCTTCCCTTACTCGTCCCTATATGGCCGTGTGCCGTGTATATGTCGTCTGCTCGCTATGAGCGACGCGAAAATCGGCCATAGTCGCTGGTCGATTATCGCGTTAAGGAACTTTACCTAAGTGTGGCTTCGAGTCAATCGTGTCCTACCCGATCTGCCGCAAGCTTTCTTTCAATTTAACGCCATCCTCATCGGCGAGTGCCGCCGTCCGCAAGTCAGCGACTAGAGTTGCAGTCTGTTGGGTGATCGGGTGGCCATCCAGCGTTTCCATGATCTGATCAAAATTTTTGACCCCACGTTTATGAGTATCACCGTACCCCTTAATAAGGTTTTGACAACGAGCAACTTCGAGAGCGAGCTCGTAATACTCGCCTGCGAGAAATTCAATCCGCGACAACCAACGCCCAATTCGTTGTTGCTCGGTCGTAAAGCGATAAGTCGAACGTCTAAAACGTTGTAGTGATGAGATCCAGTAGAGCAGCAGATAACCGCAGAGTTTCGAGGTGTGTATTTTACGTTCGCGCAAAACGAATCTCATGAGGAAATTTTGTGCCCATGGTGTTGCGAGTAACCAGCTACCAATACGTCGTGGTAGGGTGTCCGCAATCTCCTCGATCCGAGGATGCATATATTCGGTTAGATATACCAATTCATTCTCACTCGCGCGAAGGTCGGTGCGGCAGCGATCGAATCGATCGCGCCGGATTTTGATATCGGCGACCCGTATCGTATCTTCGTAACTCATCCATAAGGCGAGATGTCGCGCAACCGCATCGGTTAACCGCGCCTCGCGTTCTATTTCAGGGTCTATTCTTTGGACCGAACTGAGACGGTCGAGATAAAGCGATGCATATTCGGGGTCTTGATAATCGAGCAGACGCTGTACGCCTATTAATGCAGTTGCTCGAGCCGGTGGACATAGATCAGTGTCGACGCGCTTGAGCAATTCAACGATCTCTGGATCGAGTGTGTTCGGTGCCGTGCCCAATATGGTGGCAGCGGAAGCAGCTTTAACTACCGGTGATTCGCTGCTGGCTAACTCGAAGGCAGCAGAAAAAGCGGCCAAATTACTAGCAACCGATTTCCCGGCTCCAGTGATCGTCGCTTTGAACTGTTCGATTGTAAAGGGTAGGGTGGCGCTACCGGCCAGCGCGCCAAATAGCGCTGCGCTTATCACGGTGTTATGCGTCTCCGCTAGGGTTTGCATATCAAAGCAAATAACCGACTTCGCAGTCTTTTCGATTGCTTGTTTGATATCCGAGGATGTGGCTCGCCCGTCTCCCATCGCGCTTTTTTCAGCGATGGCGTAGGCGCGGTGATCAGATACTATCAAACAGGTCCGATTTGGTGTGATGATTCCTCGCTGAGCTGCACGGCCGGCTTCGGCTAGTTCGGCGGCGATCACCACGTCGACATCGCCTGGTACTGGCATCAGTGCTAGTACTGGGGGCCGCGTTGATGCACCTTCGGGAAACAGCTCTAAATAGTAGATCGTAGCGCCAGTGCGTTGTGCAACGCCTGGTACCGAGGTGGCCTGAACATAGTACCCGGCGTTCTCTCCCGTCTTTAGGATCCAATCCGCCAGTACACCTCCGCCTTGACCACCCATGGCGGCGATCGCAATGGTTATGCGTTCGCGGCCTTGCTCAACCACGGAGGTTTTCACCACACGTAGCGAGAGAGTTGCCGCGCGCGGCGGTTTTGCAAATAACGGATGACCTTAACGCGTATGCGATTAAGAAAACGATCCCATCGCGAGGGATTGTAGATTACTTCGGCCTTGTAGAACGATGGACATAATACGGCCGCATGCGCGATCTCGCCGCAGACGCCGCAGCCAACGCAGGAGTTGTCGACATAGGCGATTGGATCCGTACGCAAAGGGTCGGGATTATCGGTGATCGTTAGTGACGGGCAGCCAGACAGGCGGATACAAGAGTGATCACCTGTACAGGTCTCGGGGTCGATACCGAAGCGCTCACGTACAACTCGTCGACCTTCCAGTTGGTTAATTTTAAAGACTGGCTTTTCGCGGCGCTGGCGGTTCAGCATGCATTCTGCTCGGGCGACGATTACCTTAGGTCCATGGGTCGTGGCCGTCATCGCTTTACGCAAGGTACGTATCATCTTTCCTAAATCATAGGAGTTAACGGTCTTGACCCATTTTACGCCAACGCCTTTCACTGCTTTAGTAATTAGGTTATTGGTGTTGCGCAGTGGATTGTCGGCGAGTGACGACAATATATTTTGACCTCCGGTAGCAGCCGCATATCCGTTGTCGACAATCACAATCACGTTGTTATTTTCATTGAATACTGCGTTCCCAATGCCGCTGGTGAGACCATTGTGCCAGAAGCCCCCATCGCCCATAACGCTCACCATCCTCTGGTTTGAGTTGACATTAAATGCTGCGCCACCGGCGGCTCCGAGTCCGTAGCCCATTGTAGTGTTGCCGATATTAAACGGCGGCAAGATCGAAAATAGATGGCAGCCGATGTCGCAGGAAACGTGGAAATCGCCAATCTCGCGTTGGACAAGTTTCATTGCAGTAAATATGGGTCGTTCCGGACATCCTGTACAAAACCCAGGTGGGCGCGCTGGGATAGAACCAGCAAGATCACTCCCAACTTTCTGACTTGTCACCATTGCGGTACGGGCGCTATCCAACATATTGGGCAGCAACCGCGGTGATTCGCGCTCAAGAAATTGTTGTATTCCTAGCTGTAGAACCTCTCCGGTATACTCGCCGGCCTTTGGCAGCACACTTTTGCCCTGGATACGCGTGTCGATATTGGCGTGTCGCAGTATCCGATTTAGCGCTTGCTCAATGTAGTCAGGTTGACCTTCCTCGATCAGTAAAACGGCTTTCTTGTCAGAGCAAAACTGGACAAGCTCTTCGTCGATCAACGGATAGGTCACATTCATAACATAGGTCGCGACCCGGCTTTTTCCAAAGCTGTCGGCAAGGCCTAGGATCTCCAAGGCACGCATGGTCGTATTAAACAAACCACCTTGCAAAATAATTCCAATGTCAGAGGTATCACTGTCACCTGCAAATACCTCATTTAGCTGATTTGCTTTGATGTATTCGATTGCTCTTGGCCAACGGTCATTAATCTTCTCTAGCTCATGGTCAAAGCTTGCGGGAGGCAACACGATCCGATGGGTATCACGAATCGGTTGTTCCATCGCTTCGCGTAGCGTTGTTTTCGGTCTTCGATTAGCCTTGGTCTTAAAGCGACCGTGGAGATGGCACGCTCGCACTCTCAGTTCTAGCATCACCGGAGTTTGACTCGCCTCGGATATCGCAAAGCCATGATTAACCATCGAGACTATGCTCTCTAGGTTCGGCCTAGGA
>DPMX01000188.1:3284-4779 GCA_003540955.1 Gammaproteobacteria bacterium | reverse complement strand
GGAGAATGTCATAGCATAAACATTACCTCCCCGTCTAACGGCAACGTTGAGCTTTTTCGATAGGGCATTAACGACCGAAACCCCCACCCCGTGAAGTCCGCCAGAATATTTGTAGTTTTTATTCGAAAATTTCCCACCAGCATGCAATCTCGTGAGTACCAACTCCACCCCCGGGATATTCTCCTCCGGATGCTTATCGACCGGCATCCCCCGCCCATCATCCGCGACTGAAACAGAGCCGTCTTTATACAACACGACATCGATTTTCGTACAATGTCCGGCAACCGCCTCATCGACACTGTTATCAACAACCTCTTGAATTAAATGATTCGGTCGACTGGTATCCGTATACATCCCAGGCCGTTTTCGAACGGGTTCCAATCCAGTCAGGACTTCAATGTCAACAGCGTCGTACCTGGCGACCAAAATTTGTTCCCTCAATCGAATACAAAGACGGTACGGATGTTGTACCAATTAAATAGCCAGAACAAAACACTCAAAGGGCGGCGTGTTTTATACATCGATAAACTCGCGTCAGTAGAATAATAGGGTCGCGAACAAACGACAGGCAACCAAGTCTATTAGCGCAGTCGCCAGCTAATCTCTGGCGGCTGCCAAACACTCACTAACATCCTCAACTCAGTCTAAATCGGCGGCCAGAGCGTCGCGCACTGACGGCTCCAACGCATCGCACCGATAATCGTACGCAGGATGCGCGATACCGATACTCACCGGCGCACCACCCGATACTGCTTGGATAAATTCATCACCGAATTGGAATCGTAGGAAGTGAACCGCAGATGTCTTCTCATCACGGGAACGGCTAAGATCTTCATCTGCAATCGCCCACACAGCCTTTAGATCCCCTGCTCGTACCCATACCTTATCCTCGATTCCAACTAGTTGACCGAGAGCGAGTGCCCGTTCGGACGCATCTTCGTATTCAATCATGAATGTTGCCTTCCAATTGTTCCCATCGGGTATTAATGGATTGTATGCGTCAAGCTCTTCTTGGATGGCATCTACCTCAAAGATCCGCTCAACCCGCAGCATTTCCTGAATTTGGTATTGGATAGTGAGTTGATCCTCGAAATATAAGGTGGCGTGGGGGCCTATTGCAATTTGTCGCAAGGCCTTATGCTCCATTACAAATCTACGGAAGTTGGGCCGCTCTAGGTGATACTCCTCCAACCCCATTAGTCGATCACGCGTAAGCTTCAGCATCGAATCTAGATCCCGTAGGCATACCGTAATAAAGCAAAGGCAGATTTCGCCCGGCCCTGAGTCATCCCGGCCTCGATCAATTCACTCGCCATCGGGCAATCACTGATAAAGTGTTCCGCATCGGATTGTTCGACCCGACCTACAACCGGCTGGCAAATCTTTTTCGCGTACACATAGTTTTCCTTCTTGACGGCATAGGTCCCGTCATGTCCAGAGCATCGCTCTATGAGTAAGACCTCTGTATCAGGCACGAGTTCTAATACCTCCTTTG
>DPMX01000188.1:0-2983 GCA_003540955.1 Gammaproteobacteria bacterium | reverse complement strand
TTCTAATACCTCCTTTGTCTTAGGCCCAATCTTTTGAACACGCTGATGACAGGGAACATGGTAGACAATCTTAGAAAGCGACCGGACAAATTCAAGATCTAATTTCTCCTCGCGATGACGAAGCATCAGGTATTCAAACGGATCGAAAAATGCCTTGGCCACGGCCTGCACATCGTGGTCATCCGGGAAAAGCAGCGGCAATTCTTGCTTATACATCAAAACGCAACTCGGGATCGGCGCCGTGAGATCGTACCCTTGTCGCACGAGTCCTATGAGCTCCGGTATATTCTGATCCTTTAGCTTCTCTACAGACCTGAGATCCCCAAGTTCCAGTTTCGGCATACCACAGCATTGTTCTGATTCTGTCATCCCAACATCAATCCCATTGTGCTTAAAAAGCATCGCCATATCTTCAACCATTTGAATCGCATTATGATTGCCATAGCAAGTCAAAAAGAGAGCAATCCGACCGGTCGTCTGTGATGTCGGACTAACCTTAGGTGGCTTTAACTCTTGTTGCAGAATTCGTTTTCTCGCACTAGTGCTCGAATATTTTGGCAGTGGCGCCTCGGCGTGTATACCGAGCGTTGCTTCGAGAAATTTCCGAACGGGTTTTAGCTCGTTACCCTTATTCACCGCTTGAGCTACCACCGGTATCGACGCAATTTTGCCGACAATATCGGTCGAACTCAGAAGCTTGTCACGAATCGATGCACCATTCGTTTCATGTTTGACCGCTTTCGCACGGAGCATAAGATGAGGGAAGTCGACATTCCATTCATGTGGGGGCACATAGGGACACTTGGTTAGGTAGCACAGATCACATAAATAGCAATGATCTACTACATCCCAATAGTCATCCTTTTCGACGCCATCGACTTCCATCGTGCTGCATTCGTCGACTAAGTCGAATAACGTCGGGAACGCATTACACAAACTTACGCAACGTCGACATCCATGGCAAATGTCATACACACGCTCGAGCTCGTCGAACAACGCCGACTCATCATAGAAATCGGCTCCCTTCCAGTTTAACGGGTGTCGAGTTGGAGCTTCGAGGCCACCTTCAGCGCTATTTAAATCACTCTCCATCTATCGATCTCCGATCAATTAGAAAAGCTTGAGCCGTAGTAAATACCGCCAAAAGTACGAAGCCGGGTAGACCCCCGGCTTCGCTCGATGAGAAAATACCAAATTAACCGTTTAATCCGTCCAGCGCTTTTTGGAAACGGTTAGCATGTGAGCGTTCCGCTTTCGCCAAAGTCTCAAACCAGTCAGCAATTTCATCGAACCCTTCTTCACGCGCCGATTTTGCCATCCCTGGATACATATCCGTATATTCATGGGTCTCGCCGGCGATCGCCGCCTTTAAATTTAAATCGGTACTCCCTATTGGTTCTCCGGTAGCTGGATCGCCAACAGCCTCTAGATACTCCAGGTGACCGTGCGCATGGCCCGTCTCCCCTTCCGCTGTAGAACGGAACACTGTGGAAACATCGTTATACCCTTCTACATCGGCCTTTTGCGCAAAATAGAGATAGCGACGATTCGCTTGAGACTCTCCCGCAAACGCGTCCTTGAGGTTTTGTTCCGTCTTTGAGTTCTTCAGTGATGACATGCCGTACTCCTCTGTTTACACCAATTTTTCTTCGATAATAGATTCGTTCATACGATTCTAAATCTATTTAGACTAATTCTAAACCTAAGCTAAGCGTAAGGTGTTGCCTGAGCCCAAGTCAAGCCTTTGCTTTGATTCTGTACCCTCATTTTATCAACCCCTTTACTTTGGCGGAGGTTGACCGGATTCCATCCTATCAGTAAAGTTGCGAACCCCTCCGAAAGGTCATGGACACCGGCAGTTTATAGACCGACTAATATTAGTGAGAATTGTTCGAATTCATGGCTCGCAAGACACAAAAAATCAATTTCGAGACCTCCATCGCTGCTCTCGAAAGGTTAGTTGAAAAAATGGAGAACGGTGAATTTACTCTCGAAGAGTCACTTAAGCAGTTCGAGCATGGTATCTCGCTCGCTCGCACCTGCCAGCAAGCCCTTCGCGATGCGGAGCAAAGAGTTTTGCAATTGACTAAAGACGAAAACGGCGACGAAAATCTATCCCCGTTTACACCCACCGACGACGACTAACACAGATGGTTAACCTCGAGCACTCGTTAGCCAATTTCCGGGCTCAAGTTGACCGAGCGTTAGACAGGTATCTGCCTCCGGCAGATCTAATCCCGCAACGGCTGCACACGGCTATGCGATACGCAGTGCTTGGACCCGGGAAACGCGTTCGTCCGGTGCTCGTCTATGCGACCGGCCAAGCATTCGAGACGTCACTCGATGAACTCGACTCAAGTGCCGTTGCAGTGGAATTGATCCATGCGTATTCGCTAATTCACGACGATCTACCGGCAATGGACAACGATGATTTGCGCCGAGGTCGTCCTACCTGCCACAGGAAATTCGATGACGCAACGGCAATCCTAGCCGGCGACGCTCTACAAGCATTGGCTTTTAGGGTAATCGCAAGTAGTCAGGAAAATTCGATCCCGTCGCTACGCCGAGTCGAAATGTTAAGTATACTTGCGTCGGCAAGCGGATCTGAAGGTATGGCGGGCGGGCAAGCTATGGACCTCGCCGCCGTCGGAGCTCAACTTACTCTAGAACAACTAGAAAGAATGCACCTACACAAGACCGGCGCATTGATCCGGGCCAGCGTTCAACTCGGCTATTTAACTAGCAAAATTGATGACAAAACTGTATCGGAACATCTGGATCACTACGCGCGTTGCGTTGGCCTTGCATTCCAGGTTCAGGATGACATTCTTGACGTCGAAGGCGACACATCGATAATTGGTAAGCCTCAGGGTTCGGATATCGATCAGAATAAACCAACATACCCTAATATCCTAGGCATGGTCGAAGCAAAAAAGACAGCCAAGTCATTGTGCGAACAAGCCATTGCCAGTCTAGATAAACT
>DPMX01000323.1:1084-5046 GCA_003540955.1 Gammaproteobacteria bacterium | reverse complement strand
GGGGATTCGAACCCCTGTTGCCGCCGTGAAAGGGCAGTGTCCTAGGCCTCTAGACGATGGGGACATATAGTCCAATTCCAGCGGGTCAGTCTCTGAACCGAACCCAAATCTCGATGGATCCGCACGTAATCTTGCCGCGCACACAAAAGTCATTGGTGCACAACACTTGTAAACAAATCAATAAGATGTGCTTATGTCAGGAAAACCACGTGGCGCATTCTAACGGTTTTTGACGTCCCCCACTAGTCCGTAGGGATAACGCGTTTATAGTTTCGCGAGCAAGGAGTCCCGGTTCAAAACTGGATAGGATCCCCCTCCCGCCGAACTGGTGGTTTCACTCCCGGGCGCCCTCGTCTTAGTTTCCCAATTCCGTAACCTTGTTTGAAAGACGCTTTAACGACGAGGACGTATTTCAAGCGCCAACCGGATACAAGGACAAACACACCGGCAAAGTAGGTAGCCCAAATAGCGAGCTCAAGTACCAACGGCGTTAGCACAAATAATAACGGTAGCAAGAAGCCCACCATGAAAAACTCGCGGTGCAGCTTTGCAAACGCCTGCAAAGTCCCTGCTGGAGCCTTGCGACGTATTAACACATTGCGGTAGACACACCAGATCCAAAGTCTCGCGCTGAATAAAAGGACAAGCAGGCCGAACATCCATGGTGTCGCTGCATTTATCGCCTGAAAAAACATCACCACGATGGCCGTCCCTTCGACTAAACCCGATGCGATGATTAATGGGACGATTACAGGCTCGCGCCACGCCGGGATACCAGCCGCAGCTTTCAATATCCGCGCCTGGCAATAGAGAAATACGAAACCGAGGACGGCCGCGAGCGACGTCATCGTGACTGATTGCATTAGCCCGCCTACTAGAGTTGCCACAAAAAGTACGATCCCGACTGATCCTTCTCGAGTCATCCACGAAGTCTGCGGATGAAAAAAGACATGCAAAAACCTCCAAGGGCGGCCGATCTCAAACCACACCATCAACAAACCGAATCCAACTAATGCGAGTGCGACGAACGCCAATACTATCGGGGCCGGGCGCGGCGCAGCTAAAATCGCCATCATCACAAGCAGTCCACTACCGCTTCCGCCGAACATAAAATTACACGCTGCGCGCCAATCCCAATTAGTCTGTAATTTCGATCCGAAACTTATCGTCACTCTTCATTCCACAAGTAGTAAAACCCGGTTTCAGTTTCAAGTTCTTCGTGCATTTGAAAATACGCATTCTCCGCCAATAACTCTGACACGTTGCTGTGTTCATCTTCAATGTCGCCGAATTGCAATGCGTTGGCGATACAAGAATTTACACAAGCTGGGGTCGCCTCGGGATCAATCCCTGGCGTCAGACCCCTGGCCGTCCCCTCGTCTATCCGATCGGCGCAAAAGGTACACTTTTGAGCGACCCCAAGAGTGCCTTCGTCGAAGCGTAGAGCCTCGGTAGCGCTCGGTTGTTTACCATAGGCGAAACGCGCTTCATCGACTTTATAGCGGGCGTCATATGGACACGCCACCATGCAATAACCGCAGCCAATACAGAGGTCATAATCAATGGTAACGATACCGTCGTCACGTTGCGCCGTGGCAGTACTCGGACACACATGCATACATGGTGGATCGGCGCAATGCTGACAACCAACTGGCATGAATATACGCTCAACATTGGGGAACTCACCCATCTCGACATCCAGTACTTTGCGCCATTGGATCTCGGGGGGCGTTGCGTTAGTGTGCTTGCAAGCTGCGGTGCACGTTTGGCAACCGACACATCGGTTCAAGTCGGCAATCATTACATAGCGAGTCATGAGTGCGTCTCCACTTTCTTAACAGCTGCCTTAGTCGCATCAATGCTCGAACCGTGACCATCAAGGAAATCTGGATGCATTGGGACGAGATCATTTAAGTTCGGGACTTTAAGGTCCTTCGCAAATGGCATCTTCCAGTGGCCAAACTGGCCGATCATGACAATCACATCTTCCCGAATGCCTTGTCGCAAACGCGCTTGGCCATGGGCCGTACCAACCGGCGAGCTGACCTCCATCCAGTCGCCCTCGCCGATACCTAGGGATGCCGCCTTATCGGCGTTGATCAAGATACCGTCGTGGCCTGCAACATTACTAGCGACCTCATGGATAAACTGTAAGCTGGTATTCCCGCCCCAGGCATATTGCATGCTACGTGCGCTCAACAACCAAAAAGGGAAATCGCTCGCAGTTACGTCAAAATTTTTCTCGATAATACCGTCCCAAAGCTCATTCAAATCCTTCCAAGTCGGAAGTGCCTCATATTCCTCGAGTTGCGTATCCCACCAATCGACTCCGCTCTCATGTAATCGGTTCGCAAGTTGCCGGCCGACCCGAAGGATCCGCTCCTGATAAGGCAATTCAAAGCGCAATCCCTGGTCGATTAGCTTAGGGTAGAGATACCAGTTGATGCTCGAAAAGGGTCTAACCTTATAGCCTTTCTCTTGGAACCATTTGAGATCGTTAACCTCTTTACCGTCGGTTAAGTCTGCACTCGCAGCCTTACATACGGCGTCCCAAATAACGTCTGGCTCATGCACTGTCGAAGAATCGAGCGAGTAGTCGTAGCTATCAGTTTTCAACGGAACCCCACAAGCACCTAGATTGATCATGTCGTTGTAGGCGTCAAGCATTCCAATGCGGCGCGCAAGCTCAGTACAGATCCAAGAGAAGTCTCGGGCTTCGCCTTGCGGTTCGACCACTTTCTGCCTTAGTACCCAACCTTCAGCTTCCCATTGTTGTTCAAAGTAGTGTTGCCCACCAACGCGGATCAATTGCGTCGACTCAAGATCGATCGCTTCCGGGAGCATCAGGTCTGCGAAATGATTAGTTTCATCCTCGGTGTAGGCGAACGAAACCATAAAGGGAAATTCTGCCATCGTCTCACCCAGACGCGAAGTCTCGGAGAACGAGATCGACGGATTACATTTGTAGACGAACCATACATCCGGCGGCTTCGGTTTTTCCCATGACTCGGCTGCGCGACCCTGGAGCCGCAGCCACGCTATCGACGTCGAGCCAAACAAGCCGGCGAACATGGAATCACCGACCATTGGGGTCAATTGCCGATGGGCGTGTCGTGTTTCATGCTCTCGCAACCAGTTCTCTTTATCGGTTGGGTTGAAGGGGAAATGCATAAAGCCATCTTCGCCTGGAACCACATTGGCCATCCGATCCCAGTCAGGCCCCGATAGTATCGTCGTGCTACCTAACATACCACCAGGTACCTCGAGAGCGCCGACAAGTACCTGCATGACAGTGCGGGCCCACACACATTCGTAAGCACCCCACCCATTGTTGATCGATTTTCCTAAGACCACAGTAACCGGGCGAAACGGCAGCAGCCGCCCTTCCACCTCAAATGTTTCACCGATACAGGCGGCATCCAGAAACTCATTTGCGATCCGCCGGATAGTTTCTGCCGGCACATCGGATATCGTGGTCGCCCATTCCGGGGTGTGTTGGAGAACGTGTTCTTTGAGTTTCTCGTGAGCGGTGGTAACTGTCACATTCGTGTGCGACCAAAGCTCTTCGTCCGCTCCAATCTCGATGGCATTTCGGACCACATAGCTGCCCTCTATCGCGGGATCGAGATTTGAGGTGTCAAATGGCACAGGGGCATTGGTCCGTAAGTCCCAAACCAAAGGCTTTCTAGTCTTGGGGTCGCGAAGGTAGTAGCCGTTTGGTGCTACGAGATACGGTGATGAGGTAGTATTTTTTAGGAAAGTGATGTCTAGTTCCTCTGCCGAACGCTCGTGCAACAACACATACAACATCGCATAGAGTACTGCACCGTCGGTCTTGGTCTTAATAGGAACCCACTCGGTCGCCTTAGCACCAGTCACGGATAGATGCGGCTCAAACTGAATTCGAGTCCATCCACGCGCTCGCGCATTCGCCTGCCGATGGACAGCGGTCACTCCGCCCG
>DPMX01000323.1:0-795 GCA_003540955.1 Gammaproteobacteria bacterium | reverse complement strand
GATGGACAGCGGTCCCTCCGCCCGACGCATCGATATTGTTGCCAAATGAAATAACGTATTGGGCGCGTGGCGTGTCTGGCATGACAGTGAACGCCTTGTGCCAAAGTTCACCGTAGATGTGCTCACTGTGGTAGCACTTAACCGTGCCCCCAGCCCCAAGGCTATTATCGTACGGGCCCCACGCTCCGAGAAAAGCGCTGAGCGTCCCAGCGTAATAAAATGGCGTCGCCGCACCACCTGTCGTAAAGGCAAAACGTGGATCGCCATTTTCGTCGAGTAAGCCCTTCTCCCGGGCTGCCTTCAACCGCCCAGCAACCATATCGAGTGCCTCATCCCAAGAGATCTCAATCCAACCGGGATCTTCGTGTCGGCCCTTTTTAGGGTTAGTACGTTTCATCGGGTTTAGAATGCGATGGGGATTGTAGACCTTCTGTACCAGTCCGTAGGGTTTAACGCAGACCTTGCCTTCGGCCGGATGGTCTTTACTCGCAGTAAAGTTAGGTTCGACTTGTGTTGCAACGCCATCGACCACCTCTACGGTTAGTAGATCTGGCCCGTTCACGCACTGATAACAATAGGTAGGAACTTTCTTGCGCTTTTGCGTACGTGGTGTCGACGCCATTTTAAAACCCTCCTGCATTCAGTTAGCGAGCCGACTTTTGACGATCGACTGCTCTGCGTGTCATGGAGTATATAACCCTAGCGGATCAAATGGAGCCAACGAGACCTGAAAGCGAGCCAGATATCCTGAGTAACAGCCATGAGAAAGGGTAATGGTGGAGCCAGGCGGGATCG
>DPMX01000302.1 GCA_003540955.1 Gammaproteobacteria bacterium | reverse complement strand
ATCCAGATCGACTACGTGTAGACGCCTTGCACCGGCGTCGATCCAACGGGCGGCGACTGCTAGTGGGTCGTCGGAATAGACGGTATCGTCATCCATGCGACCCTGCTTAAGGCGCACGCACTTACCGTCTTTTAGATCAATTGCGGGAATCAGCAACATGACGCTAGAGCTTGTTCGTTACTCAGTTTACGCGGCTGCGGTTTTAGTTGACGTGTTTTATCAGTGCTTGGTGTAACTATTCTAGCACAAGCAAACACAAAGCGTGCACTATTCTAATTTGACACCTTATTGAGCCCACCTGACACCGCTAATGGGCCTCGTCCCAATTCGGCCCACAACCCACATCAACGACCAACGGGACGCTGATCTCGACCGCTTCGGCCATTAACCGACATATACGTGCAGAGACAGACTCAACCGAGTCCGCATCCACTTCAAGTACCAGTTCATCGTGTACCTGCATAATCAGATTAGCTGGGGCATTATCTTTGATGATCCAAGCATCAACCGAGATCATCGCTCGTTTGATGATATCGGCCGCAGTACCTTGCATCGGAGCGTTGATCGCGGTGCGTTGGGCGTATTGACGAAGCTGTGCATTACTAGCATTGATCTCCGGTAAATAAAGGCGACGGCCAAAAATCGTCTCGACGAATCCTGCAGAACGAGCCGATTCTTTCGTGTCTTCCATGAACGATCGCACGCCCGGGTAACGAGCGAAATAGAGATCCACATATTCCTGCGCTGTAACTCGATCAATGCCAAGTTGTCGGCCCAGACCATATGCCGACATTCCATAGATCAACCCAAAGTTCACTGCTTTCGCTGCGCGCCGTTGTTCAGCAGTTACCTTATCAAGCGAAATGCCTAGAATCTCAGCCGCCGTTGTTCTGTGTACGTCGGCTCCAGATCGGAATGCATCCAGCAACCCTTTATCTTGCGACAGGTGGGCCATAATTCTAAGTTCTATTTGCGAATAGTCTGCTGCGATCAGTACACGACCGGGGGGCGCTACAAAAGCATGACGAATCCGACGTCCCTCCGCGGTTCTTATCGGGATATTTTGTAAGTTTGGATTAGACGAAGAAAGACGACCAGTTGCGGTGACAGCCTGATGATAACTAGTATGAATGCGGCCGGTGACCGGAGACACCTCAAGTGGTAACTTATCCGTGTAAGTAGATTTCAATTTGCTAAGCGCGCGGTACTCAAGGATTAGTTTAGGTAATGGATAATCATCCGCTAGCTCCATCAATACGGATTCAGCTGTGGACGGTTGACCTTTCGGCGTCTTAGCCTTCACTGGCAGGCCTAGCTTTTCGAACAATATCGCCTGGATCTGTTTATGCGATCCGATATTAAAAACCTCACCCGCAAATTCATGGGCCTCGGACTCAAGCTCATCAAGCCGACCCTTAATCTCCTCGCTTTGTGTAGCCAACATATCGCAATCGATTAAAACCCCGAAACGTTCAACGCGCGAAAGAACGGGTATTAAGGGTCGCTCAATATCTACGAAAACCGATAGCACAGTTTCTGTATCACGCAATCGAGGCATTAATTTTTTATGTAAACACAAACAAGCTTCGGCGTCTTCGGCGGCATACTGTGTTGCTTGCTCCAGTTTAACTTTATTGAATGGGAGTTGCTTTACACCTTTGCCAGCTACATCTTCAAAGTGGATTGTTTCCCGATTCAAGTGTTGCAAAGCCAACGTACCTAGATCGTGCCGACTAGCTACGCTATTCAAAACATAGGATTCCAGCATAGTATCGTATGCAATTCCATTAAGTTCGATACCATGATTCAATAGCACATTGCGGTCATATTTTAGATTGTGGCCCAGTTTAGACTTACTCGGATCTTCGAGCAGTGCGCGCATACGGCTTAGTACAAATGCACAGTCTAATTGCTTTGGCGCACCGTCGTAATCGTGTCCAACCGGTACATATGCGGCTTTCCCAGGCACAACAGAAAACGATAGTCCTACGAGTTCTGCCTCTATGTAATTTAGGCTCGTCGTTTCAGTATCGAACGCAAAGTAATCAGCTTCTTGTAACAAATCAAGCCAATGATTAAGGCGACTTTGGTCCAAAATTGTCTCGTACACAATATCTTTTCCGGTCCTAGTGTTGGACTTGTCGCGATCAGGTACTTTTTCGTCCCCGAGTTGTTTCAGCCATGATTTAAATTCCAAGTTGCGAAATAGGTCAGTCAGGCGGCCCCGATCCCATTCTCCCGGACGCAGCTCATCAAATCGGACACCCAAAGGAACGTCGTCGACAATGGTGACCAAACGCTTGGATAACGGGAGTTTATCTATGCTTTTCCGAAGGTTTTCACCAACCTTGCCAGATATTTCCCCAGCATTCATGAGTAGGCTGTCGAGCGTGTCATACTTTTCTAACCACTTTACAGCTGTCTTCGGTCCAACTTTATCGACCCCTGGAATGTTATCAACTTTGTCACCAATCAAAGTCAAATAATCGACGATTTGATCGGGTCGAACACCAAACTTTTTCACCACTCCAGCAACATCAAGCACCGAATTATCCATGGTATTCACCAAGCGAATGTGGTCACACACAAGTTGTGCCATATCCTTGTCACCCGTGGATATAACGACCTCAATATTTTTCTCCGCAGCTGCTCGTGCAAGTGTGCCAATAACATCATCGGCCTCAACCTTTTCAACCATAACCAAGGGGTACCCAAATGCTCGCACAAGTTCGTGAATCGGTGATATTTGAGTGCGCAGCTCCTCTGGCATAGCGGGTCGGTTGGCCTTGTACGCCGGATAGTATTCATCACGTAGTGTTTTGCCTTTCGGATCAAATACGACCGCGAAGTAGTCAGGCTGGTACTCTTCATAAAGATTTCTCAGCATCGCGATGACACCATGAATCGCTCCTGTTGGGGATCCTTTCGAGTTTTTCAGTGAAGGCAAAGCGTGAAAGGCGCGATAGAGGTAAGATGAACCATCGATTAGAACAAGTTTTTTAATTGACATAATCAACCTATCCAGTAGTTAGCCAGAAACCGTACCCGCCCATCCCTGGGATTAGGCCTATTAGTCGGGAATGCTAGACCGAGGCTACGCTCCAGGAAATTCCGATCACGAGGTTGCACTATGCCACGTGCTCCAAGTTAACGGCCTAAACCGCAGAAGATTTGGTTAAACATAGATGCTATGCTATTTCACATTACCATTTAGAACGAACTCTCTAGTCGAGTAAAAGATAGATGTATCGTAAAAACTCCGTCATATTGGTCCTTGCTTTGGTAGGTCTACTATCATATACCCTCGTTCCCGGAGCCGCGGCAGATTCAAAACCACTCCCGGAGCCCATCGCCCCACCTGATTTCGTCGAACACGACGAACAAATGGAACCTGAAGTTACCATCATCCAACGCGAGGATGCGACCGTTGAGGAGTACCGGGTTAACGGGCGATTGTACATGGTTAAGATTACGCCTTTTATCGGCAAACCCTATTATTTTATCGATCGTGATGGGGACGGACTAATGGAGTCCCGGATGAGTGACTTATATAACCCCTTTCAAGTCCCACAGTGGGTAATCTTTAGCTGGTAGCACACCCATCCGAATTGGAAGGTGAGTCTCACCGCTGCTAGCGAGCCAAACTAGTCTCATGTCAGTCTATACGAAGCTCAGTGAGCCCGAACTTGACACCTTTCTTAGCACTTATCTCGTTGGCCAAGTGCTACATTTTGAGGGTATAGAGGCAGGCATCGAAAACTCAAATTACTTCGTTACTACGGACCAAGGTCGATTCGTCCTAACAATATTTGAACAAGCATCAGTCGAAGGACTTAAGTATTGCCTGGAGTTGATGGCCTTCCTATCAGACTGTGCTCTTCCAAGTCCTCGGCCCGTTGCGAATACAAGAGGAGAATATCTAAACACTGTGAAAAATAAGCCCGCTGCGCTCGTTGAACGCTTAGGTGGCGCCAGCATCGACAAACCGGGGATTGAACACTGCCGTTTGGTCGGAAAAACCCTCGGTGCAATGCATAACGCGGCGCAATCCTATCCAGCGACACGCGAAAATGAACGTGGGCGGGCTTGGCGCGCTGTTACGGCCGAACAAATCCGAGGTCATTTGAATACAGCGGATAAATCATTGTTGGACAGAGAAATGGTGTTTAGCAAAAGCTTTGATTTTAGCTATTGTAAACGAGGGGTAGTACATGCAGATCTATTTCGCGATAACGTCCTATTCGAAGGACCAAAGCTTTCAGGTCTAATTGACTTTTACTATGCTCACTCAGGTTCTCTCATCTATGACCTCGCGGTAACTGTGAGCGATTGGTGTTTTGGGAGCGACGAAACTGTCTTCAACCAGCCGTGCGCCAAAGCGCTAGTTCAGGCTTATTCTGAAACCCGTGTCGTCGATACAATGGAAATCGAGGCATGGCTCCCATCTCTACGAGCAGCGGGCTTGCGTTTCTGGTTATCTCGTTTAAAAGACCAACTATTTCCACGACATGGCCATCTCACACACATCAAAGATCCCGCCCCCTTTAAAACAGTACTCCAACACTGCCAACTTCATTCAGACCAATTGCAATCAGTGTGGTCTTAGCTCTACCGGTTGCAGTACTCACGATATCGTTCTGATCAAATTCGACGGCACTTGAAACGGAGCAATAAAAAAGCCCTCCTAGGGAGGGCTCGGAACTTGTTGTTAGCCGACTCCTACTTCTTGTTGTCTACGACTATGAGATCGACCCTTCGATTCCTATACATATTCTCTGCCGTGTCGTTCGGCGCCACCGGCGCGCTCTCTCCATAACCGACGGCTGACAAACGGTCAGCCGCAACGCCACCGTTAATGAGGTATGTGGTTACAGCCTCTGCCCGTTTTTGCGACAACTGCTGGTTATAAGCATCGCTTCCCCGACTGTCAGTGTGACCCTCTACTCGCACATGCACGCTAGCATTGTCACCCAATACGCTTATTGCGTTGTTCAAAACTCCTTCAGAGTCAGGCTTTATCGACGATTTATCAGTATCAAAGTTAATGCCCTCAAGGCTTAAGAGTTTCTCACCATTCTTAGGACATCCATCATCGTCAACCTTTACTCCGTCAGGGGTTCCAGGGCACTCGTCCCTTGTGTTAGCGACACCATCTCTATCGCTATCTGCCGGCGGTTTTGGTTTCGGCTTCGGCTTCGGCTTCGGCCTCGGCCTCGGCCTCGATGCTGGCTTCGGCGGCGGCGGTTCATCTTTGCAAGCGAAGTAACCCACAGCAGCA
>DPMX01000113.1 GCA_003540955.1 Gammaproteobacteria bacterium | reverse complement strand
ATGACCTGCATCACATTGACCATCAGAAAAAAGAGCTTCTACGAAATACCCATCAGTTTTTGCACGGCCTGCCAGCTAACAACGCTCTCCTTTGGGGCCCTCGCGGTACCGGAAAGTCGTCCCTAGTTAAAGCGCTGCTCAATGCCCACATGAAGGACGGTCTAAAAATGATAGAGGTCGAGCGCCAAGATCTTATCGATCTCCCAGATATCGTCGAAAAACTCGACGGCAACGACGGAAAATTTGTTGTATTTTGTGATGACCTATCCTTTGACGGGCAAGACGGAACCTATCGTGCGCTAAAGGTGATTCTTGATGGGTCTCTTCTGAGCACACCGGACAACGTTATCATTTACGCGACATCCAATCGTCGTCATCTAATGCCCGAATACTCTTCGGATAATCTGGATGCATACCATAGTGATGGAGAGATCCACCAGAGCGAAGCCGTAGAAGAAAAAATTTCGCTTTCGGAGCGATTCGGCCTTTGGTTATCTTTTCAACCATTTAATCAGGAGAACTATCTCAACATAGTGAAGTACTGGTTAACTGATTTTGACGTCGCAGGCGCGGACGAAGAAGATGTACGTAGAGCAGCTTTGCAATGGGCAATGTTGCACGGTTCACGTAGCGGCCGTTCCGCATATCAGTTCGCTAAAGACTGGGCCGGACGGACAGGTCTCGAAAGCGAATAATAGCGTACGAGGAAGCGGTTCAATTTAATGCTAGACAAAGAGATAATTTCAACCCGACAGAACGCCGATCAGCTATTTACCGAGGCAGATGTAGAACAATCCATAGATAACATGGCAACGCAAATCACCGCCCGATTAGAAGGTCGAAATCCTTTATTATTGACAGTGATGAATGGTGGCATGGTGATTACGTCTAGGCTCCTTAGCCGGCTTGATTTTCCACTCCAAGTAGACTATGTCCATCCGACTAGATATGGGAACGAGACTTCTGGTAAAGCACTAGAATGGATCCGGCAACCCCCGGCCACAGTAAAGGGCCGTACCGTATTGCTGATCGATGACATACTAGATCAAGGCATAACCCTCCAATCAGTAGTCAATAGCTGCCAAGATATCGGTGCAAGCGAAGTCCTGACGGCGGTATTACTTGTAAAATTGATTCCACAGCGCGCTGGTTTAACCGAAACCGACTTCTTCGGAATATCAACTCCCGACCGTTATATTTTCGGCTCTGGGATGGATTACAAAACATATTGGCGCAACGGAACTGGAATATTCGCAGTACGAGATTGATGTCGAAAATTGCAATTATTGGCGGTAGTGGGCTTGACGTTTTCTCTGCGCTCTCACCTATCCGCAGCCACCAACCCGTCACGCCATACGGTAAACCGTCCGCGCCGGTAATCGAAGGTCGGGTTGGTAAACAATCGTTGTGTTTTCTTCCACGACACGGGACCAATCACGCTATCCCGCCGCACTGCATTAACTATCGAGCTAATATCGCAGCGCTGAAACACCTGCAGGTCGAAGATGTGGTCGCTATCACGGCAGTTGGCGGAATTGCACCCACAACTCCCCCAAGGCAAATTGTCATCCCCGATCAGATTATTGACTACACCTATGATCGAGAGCACACATTCAGTGATGGCCTAGATAATACCGTCAAGCACATAGACTTTTCCTATCCGTACTGCGAACGCCTTCGTCAACAGCTTATATGCGCGGCACAAAAAGTTGGGGTTTCAGCAGAGACCTCTGGAACTTATGGAGTCACACAGGGACCGCGTCTTGAAACTGCGGCCGAGATAAAGCGAATGGCGCGAGATGGTTGCACCGTGGTTGGAATGACAGGAATGCCCGAGGCAGCACTTGCACGTGAGGTACAGCTCAACTATGCCAACTGCTCAATAGTTGTAAATTGGGCTGCAGGAATCACAAATGGAACAATCGATCTGGACAAATTGGAGCAGAATCTGAAAACGGGCATGGAGAAAGTACTTGCTCTCATTCTAAATTGGGTCGAACAACGTTAACTAAGTGAAGCAAGTCTTCTACTCCACGGTCAATTTTTCGTCAGGCGACTCCTGGGGCTCCGCAATGAGATAAGGAGTTACTTGTACAAGCACACCGAATAAGGGATGGTCAAAATAATGTATCTCTCGCAGTTTCACCTGACGTTGCTCTTGAATTCTAACAGGTGACCCGTCACTGTACTTCACAAAATCGGTGGAGATATATAACACTCGACCAATACGGATTTGAATCTCGCCCTCGATCATTGGACTAGGTATTAGATCCAGTCTCGGGGAGTTTCCGTCGTACGAGGTGATTAACTCGTCCGAGAGGTAATAGTCGGGCTCGAAGTCACTGTTGAGACTCGATGGTTCAGATCCCCTCTCTACGGTGGGGCGACCCACTGCCTCAATGCTCGCTGAGGTGAAGTTGAACGCGCTCCGTGGCTTGTCGGAAACATATACCTTGCGCGCGAGATCCCCATCTAAAGCAGGTTGTCGCCAACCTGTATGGATGACTGGACTGTAAGCACTCAAATCGACCAAAAGCCGGTATATCTCCAACGTCTCGAGGTCTTGTGGCGGCAGCGCTTGAAACGCCAACGGCTCGTATGTCATCAGTTCATTGAGAGGCTTTTTGCTCAAATAGGGAGAGTTCTCCGGTTGAGCGATGAACAACCGCTTAGCGCCTCGAAAATCCGGTCGCGTTTCGAGATCAGACCACTGTTCTGTAGCCATCCCTTCCTCATTATTGTTAAGAAAAACGATCACCTCAACCTGGTACCAGCGGGTATTCGCCGTTACCGAGGTACTCAGAACTATTGAGCCTACTAGCCAAGCAAGCAAAGATGATCTCAAAAAGACTCTAGGCTGCATTGGATATTGAAAGCACCTTCAATAACTCGTCCAGCTCAGAGAACCGCGAATCGGCGTCCGACAATGTTTTTTTAACACGCAAACGACTTTCACTATCTAATCGATAATTTCGATCGTTTTTTATTAGATCTATTATCGCCCTAGAATCGATGTTCGGGCGGGATACGAAATCGATCCGCCCACCTGTACTACCTAGCTCAATTCGTTTGATTCCGAGCTCCTGGGCACGAAGTTTCGCAGATGTCACCCGAAAAAGATTTACTACCGGTGTCGAATAAAGCCCAAAGCGGTCGACAATTTCCTCTTTCAAAAGGTTCAATTCATCTTCACTTATTGCGTTTGCAATTCGTTTATAAAGCACCAATCTAGTGTGGACGTCCGGTAAATAATCCTCTGGGAACAAAGTTGGCACGTGGAGCACAATCTCGATCGGACGATCCGCCGAAGGATCGAAAGCCATCCTCTCTCCGGATTTAAGCGCCGCAACCGCTCGATTGAGCAGATCGGAATACAAGCCGAACCCTATCTCTTGCATTTGACCACTCTGCTCTTCACCCAGAATCTCTCCCGCCCCACGGATTTCCATATCATGTGTCGCGAGGGTGAATCCGACCCCTAAATCTTCTAATGATTCTATTGCTTCTAGCCGTTTTATCGCGTCCGCAGTCATTGACTTACGATGAGGAACAATCAAATAGGCGTACGCACGATGATGTGATCGGCCGATCCGACCACGAAGTTGGTAAAGTTGTGCTAATCCGAATTTATCCGCGCGATTAATAATGATCGTGTTGGCATTAGGAACGTCGATCCCAGATTCAATAATTGTAGTGCATACCAAGATATTGCAGCGACGATGATAGAAATCAAGCATAACGCGTTCGAGCTCCTTTTCGCGCATTTGACCGTGAGCAAAGCTTACCCGCGCCGCTGGTGCTAATCTGGCAATATCTTTTGCTATTTTTTCAATCGATTCAACCTCGTTGTGAACGAAGTAAACTTGGCCACCTCGACTAATTTCTCGTAATAGCGCCTCTTGTACCAGACCATCTGACCATTCTCGTAGAAATGTTTTTATTGCTAAACGTTTCGACGGAGCAGTAGAAATTATTGAAAGTTCTCGGGTCCCCGACAATGCAAGATTTAGAGATCTCGGGATTGGCGTGGCAGTCAACGTTAAAATATCGACATCGCTTCGAATAGCCTTTATTTTTTCCTTTTGCCGCACTCCAAATCGGTGCTCCTCGTCGATAATGAGTAAACCCAGGTCTTTGAACACGACATCAGCGCCGAGAAGTTTGTGAGTGCCAATTACAATATCGACAGTACCAGCCCGTAGGCCCGCTAGTACGGTCCTCGTTTCGTTAGCAGCACGAAACCGCGACAGCGGTTTAACCCTAATCGGCCAATCGGCGAAACGATCGAGAAAAGTTTGATAATGTTGCTGTGCAAGTAACGTCGTAGGTACCAGAACAGCGACCTGACGACCTTCATTTGCAGCAACGAAGGCGGCGCGCATAGCAACTTCCGTTTTACCAAAGCCTACGTCCCCACATACAAGACGATCCATCGGTCGTATATTTTCCATGTCGACTAAAACTGCCTCTATTGCATCCTGCTGATCAGGGGTTTCTTCGAATGGAAAATCTTGGCAAAAGGCAGTGTACGCATCTCGGTCTAGCGTGAATCGGTACCCAGCACGCGCCTCCCGCCGAGCATGAACCTCCAGTAGCTCAGCTGCGACGTCGTAGATACATTTAGTTGCACGCTTCTTCGCACGCTCCCATTGCCCACTTCCAAGCTTATGTATCGGTGCATGCGCAGGATCGACCCCAGAGTACCGATTGATTAAATTTAGACTCGCGACCGGAACATACAATTTATCTCCGTCAGCGTATTCGAGTTTGATGAACTCGTTTTCCGTACTACCGATCGTGAGCACTTCAAGTCCACGGTATCGCCCAATGCCGTGATCTTCGTGAACCACGGGCGATCCAAGCTGCAACTCTGCTAAGCTCTTTATTATGGAATCTTTGTCTAGCCTAGTCCGACGACGGCGACGCTGCAAAGCACGCTCGCCAAATAACTGAAATTCTGTGACAAGGCAAATCGCAGGATTGACCAATTCAACACCCTCCGACAACGATGCGACCGCCAGGCCCACAGTATCGGTTCCATTGAGAAAGTCTTCCCAGCTACCAAAGAATTTAGGCCGTATGTTGTTGCTATTGAACAATTCGAGCATTGTTTCGCGGCGGCCATTTGAATCTGCCAGAAACAAGACACGTCCATCGTAATTTTTCAAAAATGAGAGGACTAGGCGTAACGGTGATGCCGCATGACCGTCTATCGTGAGCTTAGCCCCAGCTCGCGTATTAAATCGGAAGTTTTTCTCGTTCTCGCCTAAGTCCAAACTTGACAGATGCGTCCGAGGGTACATTTTCAAGGACTCGAGTACGTCTTCTAAGTTCAAAAACATCCTATCGGGCGGCAATATCGGGCGCTCCATGTCGTAACGTAGCTGCTCATAGCGATCATTAACGGCCTCCCGAAACCTTGTTGCGCCGGCTTCCAACTCCTCATCAACGAAGATCAGTGAGTCACTAGGGATATAGTCAAACAACGTATCTAGATGATCAAAAAACAACGGCAAATAGTATTCGATTCCAGCCGGGGCAAGACCACCTGAAATATCGTTGTATATTGGACTTTTGGTCGGCAAACCGGCAAAGGACAAACGCCAATTACGCTTGAAACGCGCAATTGCCGCGTCATTTAAGGGAGTTTCCCGCGCTGGCATCAGCGTGAGTGATTCTACCTCCTCTATCGAGCGCTGACTTTCAGCATCGAACACCCGCAATGTCTCAATTTCTTCGTCAAACAAGTCTATACGAAACGGGTTAAGCGCCCCCATTGGAAAGACATCCACGATGGAGCCGCGGATGGCAAAATCTCCATGATCTAGTACCTGTGAGACATTGCGATAACCGGCATGAATCAATCTCGTTTGTAATTTTGAGCAAACAAGCGAGTCGCCGCGCTTCAAGCAAAATATCTCTCCAGACAGCCACGTACGTGGAACGACGCGATGCATCAACGTAGCGATCGAGACCACTACTAACCCTTTAGTCAGGCTAGGTAACTTAGACAGTGTAGAAATACGATCTGAGATAATGTCCTGGTACGGGCTAAACTGATCGTACGGCAATACTTCCCAGTCGGGCATTCTGTATTGCTGAATACCGACGTCAAAGAATAGAATTTCGTCTGTGAATTTCAAGGCCGTATTCGTGTCGCCAACCACGACCACGACTAATCCCTCATGTCGCTTAACGGCTTCAGCAATCGCGAGTGACTTACCAGCCCCAAAAAGATGCGTCCATCCTATCTCCTCCCCACACTTAGGCAAGGGCGGTTCTAAGGGGGAATATGTGCTAGCGGCAAGATCGACAGCCATGGATCACTATGACCAGTTTGACGGGCTTATCGCGGCACGCCGAGGGCCTGCGATGCGGCAATTTCAGCGTAGATTTCTT
>DPMX01000180.1:10939-15917 GCA_003540955.1 Gammaproteobacteria bacterium | reverse complement strand
TACTCTAAACCTACCCCGAGCTGGAACGCAGCGGGTGAAGGATGGGTTTTTAGCGGAAGCGGGCGCTTAGATATCAGTGACATGAGTAAGTTTTTTAAAAGCATTCATATGTTATCTATCAGCGCTTTCAAACAAATTTAACACTCTCAAAACCTGTCGGGCCTCTGTCCCGCGATATAGAAGATATTAGTAAAAGTGATCTGTAATTTCTCCGAATACGGAAATATTATTGGGTCAGCACTTTAAATCTCCAACCCGTCAGGCGGATGCGTCGTGATACAAAAGGGCTTGATAAGAGTGATTTTCGAGGCTTTGGTTGAATTTTCCGCCGATTCCGACTGCGCCTTTTGGTGCCGTCACTTTGCGTTACCTTGGAGATCGCTGGCCGTGAAGTTCGTGTTAACCTAGAGGGCTGTCATATAACTCGGATATCGATAAGAGGCCCACCTGATGGAAGAACCAACGACAAATCAACTCGAGGGCGATATTTTGACTTCGACCCTCGCTTTTCTTGAATTGGGGGGGCCGGTAGTCGCTGTGCTCTTGATCATTTCCGTGTTTGGTTTTGCTGTCGCGCTATACAAGTTTTTTCAGCTTTCAAGGCTAAACCCTGGGCATTTCTCGATCCTGCATGAGGCCCTTGATCAGTGGTCAGACGGACCCCAGGCATGCATGGACAAGCTTGATAGATCACAGATTGGTTTGAGTCCGATACTGCGATTCGGACTAGAGAATCGGGACAGTCCCGACACTGAGGAATTACGTGAGGAATTGGCGCGCCGTGCGACAAAATTTTTGTCCCCATATGGAAAATATATGCGACCGTTGGAGTTGATCTACTATCTGGCGCCAGTATTGGGACTACTTGGCACCGTATTGGGTATGATTGATGCGTTTCGAGGACTCGAATCGAGTGCGGGGATGGACAAGGATTCTACTGCTTTGGCTGGTGGAATATGGGAGGCCTTGTTAACGACTGCGGTTGGCTTATCCATCGCTATTCCATTCACGGTCGTTCATGCTTGGCTCGAAACTCGATTAGATAATGCGACGGCAATGGTTTCGGATCTATTGACTCGGGTCATGACAATTAATGTTGGCTCAAAAAGCCAGTCCTAATCTGGTTCGACGATGATTACGCTGGATCGCCGACGTCGTTCGACGCGTTTGTCACTGACGCCACTTATTGATGTCGTATTTATCTTGTTGATTTTCTTTATGCTAGAAAGTGATTTTCTTAAACCGTACGTTATGGAACTTGCGCAACAGGGCGGTGGGCAGCGTGATCCCGGCGCAAAAGCAATGCCAGTTGTGATTGAGTTGCATGCGGACGAGAGCGTTTGGATCAATAAAGAACGGCATCCCTTGGAAAGGGTAAAAGATGTGCTGCAAGATCTCGAGCCCTCTCTTGAATCGCCAGTCGTCGTGGCTGCCGATCCGGGTGTTCCACTCCAACGTGCGGTGTCCATTATCGATATTTTGCATGAATATGGGCTTGCTAATATCGCGATCACCGAGGCGCAGCAGTTTGATAAGTAAAATCGAGAAAATACTATGTTGACCCCAAGAACGCGTGACTTTAGTGCAATCGGGTCAACACGGTCCGCCGATTCGCGCGAACGTCGGCCAGAAAATGTGGTTCCGATGATCAATATAGTATTCCTTCTGCTCTTGTACTTTATGGTTGCAGGGAATTTACATATTGATTTAGAGGTCACTCCACCAGACTCAATTGCGTCGGTCTCTCCTAGGCCGGATGTGTTGGAGATCGCGATCACATTGGATGGAAAAGTTCGCTATCGGGGACAAACAATCGATATTGAACAAATTGAAAATAACCTGGCCGGTGTGTTTAGAGATCAGGTGGTTCAAATATCAGCTGACGCCCAAACGGATGTGGTGTTGGTCGCCCAAACAGTGGGAGCTTTGTCAAAGACGGGGATCGAGCGGGCGAATCTAATTACGTTGAAAAAAAGGTAGCTAGCAGTGGTCCTTTTCAACTTTTTATGGGTTCTCAGATCATTTCCGAGATCTGAAAAATGAGACCGATGCTGATTTGGTCGGTGCTGTTCGGGGTTTCCCTGATCGTGCACACTATAATTTCATGGCAGATAGGCCAGGATATTGGTAACCCTCTCGAGCCACCAGAGGAGGTTGAGATCAATATCGCGGTAGCGGAACCACTCCCCGAACCTCTCGAGCGACCGAAGCCCGAAGATCCGTTACTTTTTGAAGAAGAATTCGAGATCGAACCGCCGGACAAGCTGATTGCGCCGGAGGCGGTTACTGCTCCAGCACCGGATGCACCACTTGCGCTGCGTGCAGATTCGGGTGGCACGACCGGCTTCGATTTACCTAACCCGCTTTCTGCGTTGCCGCTAGGTGAGGGTTTCGGCACTGCGGGCTTCGGTGGTGGGATTGGGAACGCGCTCGGGAATTCTAACAATCGTTTTGCAAGTTTCATTTCCGACTTGCGAACTAATGGTTTGGATGTCGTTTTTGTTGTCGATGCGACGGGTTCAATGGGGTGGGCAATCGACGAAATTAAGGACCGAATTTACGATATCGTCAGCACTGTGCGGACCTTGGTGCCTGCCGCAAGATTTGGGTTTGTTGCGTTTCGCGACCATAACGACCCCGAGTTTCTAGTCCGATCTGAGCCTTTAACCTTTAGCACGGCAAAGCTCCACCGTTTTTTGGATCCACTCCAAGCGGCTGGCGGCGGTGATATTTGGGAAGAGGTTAACGCCGGGATCGCTGCCGGAATCGATGACAGTGGATGGCGCGTCGGTGCACGGAGGATCATTATTCTTGTTGGTGATGCGCCACCTCGTGAGGAGAGCTTTGATGAACTGCTTGGGCGGATCCACAGGTTTACTGCTAATGGAGGGACCTTATCGACCTTAGATGTTAGCCCCAGTGCGAACCCGGGGCTAATTGAAATCCGGGAAGGTCGTCCGGTTAACCGGGCGATATATCGCGGAAAACCAATGCGAGAATTTCTAGAAATTACGGAAGCCGGCAAGGGCGATGCCGGTACATTACATGGGGACGTCAAGGTCACTAAACGTTTGATCACCTTGATTATGGGAGAGCAGTTTGCGAACGAAATGCGCGCGCTGCTGGAGGTGATCTAGTGTATTTTGCCCGAATAGCGATGCTCTTACCGCTTTCAATACCGTTGATAATGGTTAGCTTCAGCACATTTGCTGTTAAACCCGCACCTACTTCAGATCCGATCGCGGCGGTCGCGATCGAAAACGCGCAACGGCTTTTAACAACCTTAGATAGTGAAGCTACGACGAGTCACTATGCCGAAGTTGGGCGAGAGTTAGGTCGGACGATTGATGGTGTGCGCGATGGAAAAGCGACGATCGAACAACTAACGACCATGCGGGAAATTACAAACGAATTGCGAAACCGTACCACCGCCCGACTGACAGCGCTTGAGGTCGTAGCCGGGGAAGATGAGGCCGCACTCGAAACGCTCTATCGCTCGATGGAATGGGATGACCTTAGTTTTGCCTTGGCTGCGTTTCCCTATTGGGGAGCGTGGATCGATCTTGAGATGTATAAACAGATCGAGGATGTGATTGAAAAGAAGAAGTGGCTGTGGGAAGCAAAAAAAGGTTTTCGGGCTACCTCCGTGCAGGTGTTTCGCCCGAGTCTTGTTTATGGAGGTTGGCTCGGCCTTGGATATATTGCGGTGGCGGAGGAGAAAAATGATCGGGCGCTTAAGATTTTTGAGAATCTAGATGAGGCATTGGCGGGTGATACCGAACATCCACTTTTTGAGATGGTCGGGCTCCAGCTTCGAATATTGCGTGCAAAAACGGGTAACGTAATTGGGCCTCCCCCCGGTGTGGAGGTTGATGCGCAGGAATCGAAACTATTACAAGCGGAAGTTTTAGCCCTATTCGAACATGCACGAACGGTCCAGTCTAAAGCTCATAGCACCAAGTCTAATAAAAAGGCTGCAGATGCCCGCGCCGAGGCATCTGCTCGTCTACGTCGCGTTATCGATGCCGGCTATGTCGATGACCAGCTGATCGGGCTTATCGTGGAATATCATGAGGAGATCAAAGGCCACAATATTGGTTTCTTAAACCCTTTGATGGAGGCCGAACACGCGTTCGAGTATGGGTTTGATAGAACTGCGGCGAATCAATACGAAAGATTTTTCGCCGCAGTAAAGAATCGAAAAGATCTTAACTTAGATCATATTCGTTTCCGCTATGCTTTAGCATCGCACAACATCAAGTCGCACAAAGTTGCCGCAGATACAGCGGAACGATTGTTGCGCAAAAAGGAACTCGATCCCCGAATAAAACGCGCGGCGACGAAGCTCGCATACGTTGCGCGCGTTTCGCGGCAAAAGAACACCACGGCAAGTGCACGTGCGGCGCTCAGAAAGGCTGCAGAGCGACTACTCAGCAGCTATCCGACTGATAGTGATGCAGATGGTGCCCGCTTGACCGTGGCGCAAACCACAACAAGTTCAAAAAAAGCGTATGCCATGTTGGAAGCGGTAAAGGAGCCGGGGAAGCTAAAGGGACTGATGAAACAAACGCGGTTTTTTATTGTTGCACGCGACTTTACTACGGCAGTTCGGCGTGTAAATGCGAAACCACCGATAGCATTGGCAAAAAAAGGACTTGCTGCTTACGAAAAATTACCTAAAAAGCAGAAAAACATCGCGGAAAACGTCGCGATCATGTTTCAGATGCGCGCACTGACCGATACAGATCCTCAAAAGGTGCTCGTGGCCATTGACGCAGCCGAGACATCAGGCAGATTAGGTAACTCCGCCAAGCGAGGACTACTATGGGCGCGGTTGAAATGCTTCGAGCGCGTTGGGGATGACGTAGCTTTAATTGATTTTTTTACCAGTCTCACAAGTGCAGGACTTGAAGCATGGCAGCTCCAGCAAATTTATCCGTCGGTCAACACCAGCGTCGACGCTGGCCTGCGACTATCT
>DPMX01000180.1:0-10633 GCA_003540955.1 Gammaproteobacteria bacterium | reverse complement strand
CCTGCGACTATCGGCGGCCAAAGTGCTGCTGCGCGCTACGATATCGGATATCACAATGAAGCGTCGGCTCGAGGCCATGGCGATAGAGGCTATGCTCGAACTTGAAAAATTTGTCGAAGCCTACGATCAGGCTAAATTATTCCGACAAGCTTATCCAAAGGTTGGAGATGGTTATCGTTTATTTGCCCTGGCAGCAGCTAAGACGGATCGACCAGTGGAGGCAGATCGAGCTTGGCGTGCGATCACGGACCGTTCGGATCCACGTCGCGATACATGGTGGGAGGGCATGATTCATCGGGCTCAGATCCGCGCACAATCAACTCGCCCGAAATCTGCTTGTGAGGTATTGTTCGAGCTTGATTCAAGAAGCGAATTTATGCCCGCCGATGTCAAGCCGAAACTCGAGGAACTGCGCGATTCATTGACGTGTCCTCAAAGTCGGACTGGCTAAAAATCAGTAGAAAAAACACATGAGAGTCATCGATTATTTCGATAAGGCTGTAACGGCCGCGCCCGATAAGGTCGCGTTTACCGATAAACAGGGTACTTATACCTACGCCGAAATGCGCCAATTCTCCAACGCCATAGCGGTCGCCTTGCAAACCGGGGGGATGGAAGATTTGGCCGGTATCGCAGTTTATTCTCCGAACTGCTCGGATGCCTTCGCGTGTGTCATCGCCACGTTACGAGCCGGTGGCACTTGGGTGCCGATCAACGCTAAGAATGCGATTGATGCCAATGTCGATTTTATGAATCTGACTGATTGCGAATGGTTGTTTTACCATAGCTCATTCGCTCAGTTTATTCCGGCTATCCGCAGTCAAGTCACGAACCTTAAATACCTAGTGTGTATTGATAAGGAGGATCAAACTTACCCGTCGTTACGGGCTTTTGCCAAAGACTCATACGGAAGACCACCGGCGGAGATTAGGTATGACGCTCACCGAAGAAGCACAATTCTTGGCAGTGGAGGTACCACGGGGCGTTCCAAAGGCATCCTGTGGGACAATTTAACGTGGGCGACGCTGATCGCAGAAGCCAGTATTACAATGCCGAGCGTTCGGTCACCTGTACACCTTTGCGCTGCACCGATGACGCACGGAGCTGGAATTCTAACCTTTATGCTGACACCGCAGATACCGACAAATGTCATCGTAGATAAAATCGATCCACTAGAGTTAATGAAATCAATTGAAAAACATAGGGTAACCCATATTTTTCTCCCACCCACTGTACTTTATGCGATGCTGGCCCATCCTCGCGTGCGTGAGTTCGACTACTCGTCCTTAACACATTTTCTAATCGCAGCATCGCCGGTTGCGCCAGACAAACTAGCAGAGGCGATAGATGTTTTTGGTCCCTGTATGTGTCAATGCTACGGCCAAGTCGAAGCTCCAATGTTAATTACATACCTCCCGCAAGCCGATTTAGTCGAAGCTTTAGGTGATGAGAGTTTGCGGCATCGACTTAAGAGTTGCGGTAAGCCATGCTCACAAACCCGGGTGGCGATCCTGGACGACCAGGGCAACATTCTGCCTCGAGGTGAACGCGGCGAGATCGTTGTTCAGGGTAATTTGGTTGCGCCGTGTTATTACCTCAATCCCGAGGCGACGGACGAAGCTCGCCGATATGGGTGGCACCATACTGGCGATATTGGTTATTGGGATGAGGATGGTTATGTATACATCGTCGATCGTGCAAAGGATATGATCATCACGGGTGGCTTTAATGTTTTTTCTGCTGAGGTAGAAAATGCCATTAACGGCCACGCCGCGGTTGAAAACTGCGCTGTTGTAGGTGCTCCTGACGAGAAATGGGGCGAGATGGTCACTGCCATTGTCGTACTACGGCCCAATCAAAGTGTCACCGTAGAAGAACTCATTGCATTCACGAAAGAACGTATTGGAAGTGTTAAAGCACCTAAAAATATCGAGTTTTGGGATGATATGCCTCGATCGGCCGTCGGCAAGATACTCAAGAACGAGATCCGGAAAACTTTCTGGGAAGGGAGCGAAAGAGAGGTGAACTGATGGAATATCTCCCAGCTACAAGCTTCGCAATTAATCTACTCTAATAACCGATACCATTGTCTATCCGGCTACTCGCGAATGAGTGAGAAAATAACGCCGAACGTGAAGGCACCTCGAAGGGAGTACACTAGTAGTTATCGTTTAGAACTTTGGCGCAATCTAATCGAGGGCTTCTCGGGCCGTTATCGGGGCGAGGTTGGTGTAGCCGATCATTTTCCAATGATTGTCAAACAAACTACGGCTTCTTCTACCCCAGAGATGCCGCCGCCATTTTGAGCTATAGCATGGCGTGCACCTTCGACTTGACGTTCCCCGGCTTCATTGCGTAACTGAGTCACGAGTTCGTAGATTTGTCCAAGTCCGGTCGCGCCGATCGGGTGGCCTTTTGATTCTAAACCGCCGGAGACGTTGATTGGGATACGCCCTCCGAGGGTTGTTTCACCTCTTTCGGCGATCACCCCACCCTCGCCAATCGCGCAAAAACCAAGGGCTTCGGATTCGATTACTTCACCGCTTGCACTAGCGTCGTGGACTTCTGCAATATCTATATCTTCTGGTCCAAGGTTTGCTTGTTCATAGGCTTGTTTCGAGCCGATGCGGCTGCAGTGCTGCTCTAGGTAAGTCGCGGGGCGGTTGCTACCAGTGCGGATAACACTTGCAAGCACCCGCATTGTCCGCGCTTTTGCCGCCCTTAGTTTTTTCAGACCCGTCGCGTTGCATACGATAGCGGCGGCCGCTCCGTCACTGATCGGCGAGCACATCGGTATCGTTAATGGGAAGGTCACCGGAGCCGCACTAAGTACTTCATCGATAGTGAAATCTTTGGTGTATTGTGACAATGGATTCATTGTTGAATGGCCGTGGTTCTTCGACGCAATTGCGGCGAGTTGCCTTTGTGTCGTGCCGAACTCGCGCATGTGCATCCGCGAAAAACCAGCGTAGACGTCCATGAACACGCTATACGGTCGTGGAGATGTTGTTCCTTCAGGCACTTCCACGCCTTCACCCATGTTGCTCCATTGTTCAACTATGTTGTCGACGTCGTGCACGTCCCAAGCCCCATCAAAGGCGCTGAACATCTTCGCCTTATCTTCGGAGTACATTTTCTCGACTCCGATCGCCAGCGCAACATCCGCCGCCTCGGCTTTCACGTAGTTGACCGCCAGATGAAATGCAGTGCTTGCGGTCGCGCAGGCATTCTCTACATTGACGATTGGGATTCCTTCGATACCGAGCGAGCGTAGAGCGACTTCGCCGCGGATCATGTCTTGGCCCTCCATGTGCCCCTGCACGCAGTTGCCAAAGAAAGCAGCTTCTATACTGTCTGCCCCACAGCCGGCGTCATTTAACACTCCTACAAGAGCCTCAGCAGTGAGATTCTTCAGGCTTTGCTCCAGATGCTTGCCGAAATGGGTCATGCTCACACCAGCTATGTAGATTTCACTCATTTTTATGCTCCGAATGATGCAATTTGGGTTGATTAAACTCGTACTCGAACACTTTCGGGGATCGCATAGTAGCGTTATTGAGAATGTCGGTCGATTTTAATTCACTCTAACAATCGGCAGCCCGATTGATGGGATAACGAATGTTGGTAGGATAGCGCTGAACTTAAGGAGATTAATGATGTCGTGTGTGGGATCTTTTGTCATCGTACTACACGCGATTGAAATCGCGCATCCCTCGGCCCATGGATAAATTTAGTACGACTATGAAGCAAATCGCCTGTCCAGTGTGTGGGAACGATGAATTCGAACAATTGTTCTCAAAGCAAAATGAAATCTTTTCTTGCTGTAATGTTTGTACCTTTATATTGATCAATCCGCCGCCCAAACTGGAAGCAATTACCGCGACCTATGACGAAGATTATAGTCAGATGTATATCCGTAAAGCGGATAAAAAATTAAAACGATGTTCGGGATGGGTAGCTCGGGTCCAGAAGCGATTTATCACCTCTGGGCGTTGGTTAGATGTTGGCTGTTCGGCTGGTTTTGTTGTCCGAGCAGCCGCTGATCGAGGATTTGAAGCCCACGGCGTAGAGGTGGAATCGGCTGCGATTCACTATGGTCGGGAAGCGCTACAGCTTGAGAACCTTCGCTGTGGGTTTTTGGAGGAGCAGGGTTACCCCGATAGCTATTTCGATGTGATATCGCTGTACGATGTAATCGAGCACGTCCCAAATTTAAACCGCCTTATCGCAGAAGTCGGTCGAATTCTGAATCCGAGGGGGGTGGTTGAAATCCGGACGCCGAATGTAGATCATTGGTTGACGCCACGTGACCTTTCTACCTGGAAGGAGGTTAAACCTTCCGAACACCTATACTACTTCAGCTTTACCACGCTAAAAACGTTATTAGAGAACCACGGTTTTAAGTTTCGTTATAAGCGCTTCATGTTGAAATCCGCGTTGAACGTTTATTTCGAGAAGCCCACTACCCCTACGAAATAGCAATTAAACGTTCGGATTAAGTCCGTCTAGGATCGAGATATCTGCCAACACCGGATCGGTATCGACAGCGATTTCATTGTCGATCAAATGACCACAGCCGGGACAGAAAAATTGGCGAAATGTCACGGCGTCATCGATGAATCGATCTGGCTCGCCAATTAACGGATTCGATGCCGACACTGGATTGTCTTCGCGGATGCAGAAGCCCTTGTAATTTTCTGCCGTTGTACCGAGTTCGGTTGAACAATTGGAGCAGGCCCAGTACTGGCCACCGCCGTCACTCATTGCGTTGAGGCAACTACCGACTTCGAATAACACGGTTCCGTTTCGGACCTTTGATTTACGGCCATCCCGTTGTACACGTGCGGTCCGAATTTCCGCTCGGAGTTTGGTCGTCGCTTCCACGTCTACGGTCGTGTCATCACTTAATACTGCACCGTAGACCTTGCGTGCCGTTTCTACGGTTATAGAGTAATTCTCGAGATCTTGTGCGATGTCAGCAGGCGAGCGATTCATTGGGTCGCCGAATCCGCCGCCACCAGTCCAACGCACTGCGTACACATCACTCGCGCTTTGCTGAAAATTTTCTTCACGTAACTGCAAAGTGATGGGGTCACCGCGTAATTCGGAGGTATCTTCCGGCATCTTGGATGCTGCGATGTTATCGAAGATGTCACTATTGCGAATAAACGTATAAGCATTGGTCGTTGATGGGTAACCACCCATCATGCCCGACGAGGTAGGGGTTGCGTTACCCGAGGATAAGGTGTCTTGAGTGATAACATCAGTATTGTGCGGAATAAAGCAGCTTTCTGCCGAGAGTCCGCCTCGGTATTGGCCAGCGCCGCCCGAATCTGGTAACTCTTTGCGGTATAGGAAGAGTATGGGGAAGTTTTGTTCGGTATGTTCGATATTCGGAAGTTGGCAAATCGGGGTTCGCGATTGGCCGCCGGTATTAATCCCATCGGCCATAGTAAAGGCGCCAATTGCGCCGCCAATGGGGTCTATTAGTAGGTATCCGTAACGTTCACCCCATTGGTCGATACCTCGAAACAAGGTTGCCGGCCATTGACTAGTACCTCCGATACACATTATATCTTTACGCATTTCGGTGTCTGGATAGATCATCTTCGAGAGCACGTTATAGGCCGGGTACAGTGAGATCTCCATCGATTGGATTGGTGCGGTCGATACTGAAGCAGGGAAGTGAGCGCAGTTAAATGTTCCCGGCGTCGGATCAAATTCAATATGTCTGAGTGCACCACCGGGCGCGAAGTATTGATCCCAGCACAAGAGTTCGTTGACCGCGACCATGATTGAACCACGCCAACCGGAGTAAGTCGCGTTCATCGCGCCATCTTGAGGGGCGGAATCATTGTTTGTGAACAGGAGTTTGTTCCCTTCTTTACGCAATCCGAGCATCACGCGGTGGGTGCGGCGATCGCCGGGTCGGCAGGCCTCGACATAAGTGCGATCTTGCCAGTAGCCGTCTGGAATACGCGCCATTTTTTCAAGATAGGCTTTCTCGGAATTATCGATAACTCGCTTCATGACGCCCTTGACGATGCCCGATCCGTAACGTTTGATGAGATCGAGTATGCGTTCACGCGCAGTTGTATTGCCGGCCATCTGCGCCCGAAAGTCGAGAGCGACAAGGTCAGGTTTGCGTGAGGAGCGAAGGTAAACCGCTTCGATGTCTTTGCGTACCTGAAAGTTTTCAATGATCTTTAACGGCGGTAGTAAGATTCCTTCATCGTAGGCAGATTCCGCGGCGGGACAAAAACTACCTGGGGTGATCCCGCCGATATCGTATTGGTGTAGGCAATTTGTCACCCAACAAAACAATTCACCTTCCCAGAATACTGGGCACAACAACATTACGTCTTGTTGGTGGGCTGCACCGACCCAAGGATCATTGGCGATGAACATGTCACCTTCACTAATTCCAGGATTCTCGCTGCGGAATTCGAGCGTCCATTTCACCTGCGTGTCGGTGACTCCTGACATGTATTGCATATATGGGCCGAAATATACGAACTCGGCGTCTTCAGTCAGTATCGATGGGTTGAGATCGAGTGCATACATAGCTACAGGCGATCCCGAAATGCGTTGAATGGTTGCACCGTGTTCTTCATTGATTTGCCACAAGTTGTGACGGATTACCTCATAGGTAACGGGATCGATCTCTCGATCCCAATTCGTATGCAGCTTCACGTTGTCGGAAATGTTAAGGGTTTTAGGAGGTACGTAGGGTTGTTCTACTCCGTTAAAATCGACATCGGTCATTTCGCTGATTCTCGGCATATTCGCTTTCCTTCAGGTCGCGTGTACGGGTAGTCTTTCAGTTATGATTGGGGTCGATAACAAAGTTACCGAATGCGTCGACATTCACCGATTGGCGCGGATGAATCACCATCGATGTTGTCGCAGTTTCGACAACACATGGTCCGTCAAGCGAGTTCCCCGGCTTTAGCTTATAGCCATCAAATATTCGGGTTGCGGACTTTCGCCCGCTTTCAGCCCAGTAGATCTCACGGTTGTCGCTTTGCGCCCCGGGATCAACTTCGTTAATCAACTCGGTCGTTTTGACTAATTTTGGTTTACGAGATAGAGCTGTGGCACGGCAGCGGTATGTCACGATCTCAAGGCGCGCATCGGGAAGTGCGGCTCCACGGCCGTAGAGACGCTCATAGCGTTCTACGAACCTGGCGCGTAACCTATCTATATCGCTGTTTGATAGCACACCCGAATCGAGGTCAACTTCAACTTCGTTTATCTGCCCTCTGTGGCGCATATCCAGCGACAGTGCGAACTGATGGCGCTCTGGATCGACTTGATCGTCCATGAGCTGTTTTCGCCCGCGACTTTCAAGTTGCTCGAGTAGTGTATTTACCTTTTCGAGATCAAACGGGGAAGACATAATGTTGACTTGCTCGTTGACATGTAAGATGTCAGCCGAGGCTGCCCCGAAAGCACACCACACAGCCGCAGTATCACCCTGTGGTACGATTACTTTTTGTACCCCCAGTTCTCTGGCAGCGACGCCCATGTGTACCGGTCCCGCGCCGCCAAATGCAAACACCACGAATTCCCGTGGGTCGAGTCCTTTCTGCACGGTAACCTTACGCATAAGGTCGGCCATCTGAAATTCGGCGATTTGGGCAACGCCGCTTGCAAGCTCGAACAAGCCCATACCCAACTCGTCGGCGAGTGCTTGCAGTGCCTGCACGGCCGCGTCGCGATTGAGTTGCATGGTCCCACCGGCAAAATTTTTCGGATCGAGATATCCGAGCACGAGGTCGGCATCGGTAATAGTTGGTATTGTACCGCCGCGCCCGTAGCATACCGGCCCAGGATCGGCACCTGCACTTTCGGGTCCTACCCTTAACGTACGTGTGGTTTTATCGATCCAAACTTTACTACCGCCACCGGTGCCGAGTGTTTGTACATCAACCTTGGGCAGAAAATATTCGTATTGGTGTACGATACTGCGATAGGACACTACTGGTCGCCCTTCGTGAATTACTCCGACGTCAAAGGACGTGCCGCCGAGATCAGATGTGATCACGTTCGGGAACCCCATCAGTCCTCCAAGGTAAAGTGACCCTGTGACGCCCGATACAGGCCCTGAGTCCAGCGTGAGTAACGGTGCCGCAGTAGCCTTGTTTACTGATATTGTGCCACCTGCACACTGGGTGATTTGGAGCGGCGGTTCATAGCCCATGTCTGTCAACTGTTCGTCTAGCTTGGTGATATAGCCAACGGTTGTTGGTCCGATGTATCCATTTAGGGCGACGGCGGTGGTACGTTCGTATTCACCCCATTTTGGCGCGAGTTCGGAAGAACAGGTGACATAAAGTTCAGGAGCGAGTTCTTGTGCCAATTCTTTTATGCGTTTCTCGTGAGTTGGATCGAGGAAACTCCATAGCAAGCAAATAGCAAGCGCTTCGCAACCTGCGTCACGCAGCTCGACTATTGCAGCTCGGGCTTCATCCTCGTTCAGTTTGACCACGACTTTACCGAAACAATCGACGCGCTCTGATACCCCTCGGATCATGCGCTTGGGAATGATGGGATCGGGTTTGCTACTTTCGGGAATATGTACGATTAACTTGATATCTTGCCCGCTTAATCCACGCGATCCGCGCATAATATGGATGACATCGTTATGCCCTTTAGTGGTGACTAGGCCAACTTTGGCTCCACGCCGTTGAATGACTGCGTTGGTGCCTACAGTAGTCCCATGGGCAAGCACTTCAATCGCTTCAAGAAGGTCAGGCAAGGCGAGACCAATCTTGGTTGCGGCTCGGTTAACCGCCTCCATAACTCCCTCTGCGAAATTACTAGGGGTTGAAGGTGCTTTGGCGATTGTTAGTGCGCCACTGTCGTCGATCAACACGCAGTCAGTGAAGGTGCCGCCGATATCGAGGCCGCATAAATATGATGACATAGTCGGATCCTTATCGCGCATCGGAAATCCGAAGGTAGCGGCAGCAGCGGCGAGCCGACGGATACTTTTGATATTTGAACGTTCGTTCAAAACTATACGATCGTTCAGCTCTTTTCAAGTAACATTAACCCGATGGGTGTTCACGATTCTGAGTTATCGACGCAAGACCGGATTTTAAATGCGTCTGAAAGCTTGTTCGCTGAATTTGGCTTCGATGGGGTATCTCTGCGAAGGATCACCCAGCATGCTGGGGTTGAATTAGCCCTCGCTAACTATCATTTCGGGCCAAAAAAGGATCTATTTCTGGCGGTCATACGACGGCGTGCGGATGAACTTAACCGAGCTCGTGTCGGGGCGCTCGACGCGCTTGAGCCTGATGCCGAAGTGGCCGAAGTTATAGACGCTTTTACTCGACCATTTTTGGAGAAAAGCGTACGCGGTGGTTCGGGATGGAAGAGTTATGCTCGATTGATAGCACAGATCGCAAACTCGCCACGTTGGACGGAGGTCGTTATGGCCAGCCAGTTCGACGGGGTAGCGACCAAATTTATCGAACGTACGAAGCTTGCCTTGCCGCACAGCGCTGATCGCAATATCTACTGGGCTTTTCACTTTCTACTCGGTACGATGATGATGACATTCGCCGAGACAGAGCGTATTGATAGCCTTTCTGGTGGGCGTTGTCGGTCTTCTGATCTCGATACCATTCATGCCAAGATGATCCCATTCCTTGCTGCCGGGTTTCTGGCGCTATGTGGGCCTGATGGCGTTGGAGGTTAGGCGCGCATCTCCCCATCCACGATTGGTACAATGGAACATTCGTCGTTGATTAAAAGGGATTCGGAAAAAAATGTCAGCTGTTCTTAGCACTACAGATGAGCGCGGCGTTGCGACGGTGATCTTAAACCGGCCGGAAGTTAATAACGCGTACAATGCTGAAGTCGTTGCCGGGCTACTCGACACCTTTCACGGGCTTAGTGTTGATGACACGGTAAGAGTGATCGTGATCCGAGGTAACGGTAAGCACTTTCAAGCTGGCGCAGATCTAAAATGGTTGGCACAAATCGGTGCGATGGGCGCGGCGGCTAATCTGGCTACCTCACAACGTACTGCTACAGTTGTCCGGGTACTTAACGAGATCAAGGTGCCAACGATTGCCCTCGTGCATGGTGCTTGTATTGGCGGAGGTACGGGAATTATCGCTGCCGCCGACATTGTGATTGCTTCGAGCGACGCTATGTTTGCGATAAACGAGGCGCGCTGGGGTGTCTTTGCAAGTGTTATATTTCCGCAATTGAATGCGGCAATAGGTGCCCGACAATTACGTCGGTACGCAGTCACTTGTGAACGATTCGATGCTGAACGAGCAAAGGTTCTCGGGCTCGTGCACGAGGTTTGCAAACCCGGAGAACTCGACCAGGCGTTGGGGCCACTAGTAGAAGGTATTCTTAGGGCTGGTCCGAACGCTGTGCGCAACACTAAGCGAAGTGTTATGGAGTGTGCCGAGGAATTCTTGTCCGACGATTTATACGATTATATTGTTCAGCAACATGCAGATGCTCGCCAGACGCCCGAAGCGAAAGAAGGATTTGATAGTTTCATAGAAAAACGTGACCCGAGTTGGTACCCGAAAGCAAGCGATTAGGTTTCCGCACCGGTACGGTAAATTACGTTATGCAAAATCATTTGTCGGAGGAATGATAT
>DPMX01000238.1 GCA_003540955.1 Gammaproteobacteria bacterium | reverse complement strand
TTCCGTCGGCACCCAGCCGCCTGAACCAAGATTAGAATCCGTAATCACCTGTGAACCATTGTGTGGTGGTATCGTTACCAGAAGATCGTATTCTATAGAGCTATCCTCCTCCGACAAGATAACTTGTTTTTCGGCGTCAATAGATTTGGTGTTGAAGAATGTTTCGTACTTTACCCCAGCCTTATCAAACTCTGGCTGGGTCCAATTAGCTACTGGTTCGAGCGCGTGTAGGCGGCCGATCGGGTAGGTGTAAGTAATCTCTGTTTTATCGGACAATCCCCGTCCTTTTAGGTAGTCACGCAACATGAACGTTATCTCAAGCGGTGCTACAGGACACTTATGGGGCGCATTAACATTAACCACGATTTTACCACCCTCGAAGGCCTCCAAAGCTTCACGCATCTTACGAGCGCCAGCTAGATCATAAAACCAGTGCGCACCTTCTTCCATTCCAGGAATAGTATCTGGTCGTAAGCGCGAGCCCGTCGCCAGTACCAAATAGTCATACTCAAAAGTCGCACCTGATTCTGTAACTACTGTTTTTTCGACAATATCTATCTTAGTCGCCGGATCTACATAAAAAATGATCCGACGATCCAACACGCTTCGTTGATCCCGAAACAAGTCCTTTTCACGTATTCGGCCGAACGGCACGTACAAAAGTCCAGGTTGATACATGTGCTGTTCATTGTTACCAATAACGGTAATGTTCACTTCATTGGCGCGTAATTCTTTACCGAGTTGGCGACAGAGTCCGTTCGCTATAATGGTGCCAGCAAGCCCACCTCCGACAATCAATATTTTCTCAGTCATTTCTTCTCCCGTGCGTATCGGTTACTTGATTCAACCATCAATTGCTCATTTAATTTTTCGGACAACGATATGCCAATAGTCTGTTTCTTCTGCTATCTCGACCATTTCATGTTTCACCTTGCCGACCCACGCAGGGATATCAATCGCCGAACCTTTATCGCTAGAAAGCACGTCTATCTCGTCACCTATTTGAACCAGCTTAAGCGTCGCAATCAATTCCATTAACGGGCCGGGACAAAATGCCCCTCGTGCATCAATAGTTGTTCGTTTGCTCATAACTGAAGTATAGCCTACTGTTCAGAATACGATCAGCTGGCCGGATTCCGCATCGGAAAGAAATTTGGTAAGACCTCCCGCGTCATCAACGAGCTCCCCAAAAAGATCTCCCAGCTCTATTTGCGCGACATCCATAGCCATCGAGCATGCATAAATCTTCATATCACCAAGCACCTTCCCTTGCTCGAAAAGCTCGATCGCATCAGGCACTTTACGTTCCTGCATAAGTTTGGAAAACTCACCGCCCTCGTAGTGTGTCCTATCAAAATCTTTCCGAAATAATGCAAGCGCGTTCATGCTCACAAAAACTTCGACTGGGCGATCGGAAACAGCAGCCACCGACGCGGTCATTGCGGCCATCTGAATCTTTTCGTGCTCACCCGAACATAAAATAATGAAAAGTGTCGGTGTCATATGCGTATTAATCCATATCGTATCGGTCGATGAATCTGACGTATTGTCAATATAGCGTAGCCATACAGTAGCCTCGGGCACTCATATTGTTAAATTATATTGCCATACACGCTCCTAGCGTTAGGGGTAGTGTCATAAATATGATTGACAACATACAATAAGACTAGATGCGTTGGGATTCCAGTGCTCTGAAACACGCCGAGGATAATCGAAGCTTAGCGCCTTCGCGTTGGAGTAAGATAATGAGCAATGATGATTTTTTCCGAACACCCGATTCATGTTTCGATGAATTGACTAATTTCAATTATAGCTCGAACTATGTAGAAGGTTTGACTGATATAGACGGCATGCGGATGCATTACCTGGATGAAGGAAGTAAAACAGCCGATAACGTCTATCTCTGTCTGCATGGCGAACCAACATGGTCATACCTCTACCGGAAAATGTTGCCGGTGTTTGTAGAAAGTGGCGCGCGAGTGGTGGCTCCAGACTTTTTTGGATTCGGCCGATCTGACAAACCATCTGATGAGATCTACAGCTTCGATTTTCATCGCGCAAGTTTAGTTGCGTTGATTAATTACCTCAACCTCACAAACATAACACTGGTATGTCAGGACTGGGGAGGTGTACTAGGGTTGACATTACCGCTTGATTTTCCCGATCGTATCAGCCGGCTGGTCGCAATGAACTGTTTTCTATGCACCGGAGAAATGCCCTTGCCACCAGCGTTCGACGCCTGGATAGCATGGGCTGCAGCCCATCCCGATATGGACCTCGCAGAGGCAGTCCACGTCATTGACGATACCTTATCGCCAGAACAATGTGCCGCCTACCGTGCACCGTTCCCGACTGAACGCAGCAAAGCTGGCCCGCGTGCCTTTCCACGTATTGTACCTACCTCATTAGATTCGCCCGGAGCCGAGATATCACGGCAAGCTCGTGACTGGTGGCAAACCGAGTGGACTGGAGACGCACTCGTATTCTGTGGAGTACACGACGATATTTTGAGTCTTCCAGTAATGCAACTTCTCAGTAGCTGGATCAAAGACTGTCCGCCGGTTATTGAAGTAGCCGAGGCAGGACATTTCGTACAGGAATGGGGCGAGAACGTTGCAAAACGTGTTGTCCGTGAATTCTCCTCCAAATAATTACTATGGGAAGAGATATTTCTTAGATTGAAAACGAGGTGGGAGTAATCCCAACCTCATTAGGATGTGCTTGCGGATCTGAATCCTTAGACTCACACAAGATTCTATGGCAGCAAAGATCCCATAAAATAAGTACGTGGGCACACATTTCCCGCGCAGCGGCCACCTACACGACATCCCTAACTATCGCCTTGATCTTGCTCCCGTGGTGATAGTTGTCCAGATTTTCGTAGAGGAAACGACACGTCGGCATCTCGTGGCAAGCTACGCCTGCCACGGAGCATACCTAAAGCCTTAAATAAAAAGCCACCTAATAACGTATGCCGCTCTTGCTTGGAGGTTCGAAACTCTTCATCCGCTCGCTGTATTCACGCGTGACTTCCCGAGCATCGTTATCATCACCAACTGCCCGAGGAGTAATCAAGACAATTAATTCTGTCCGCCTCTTAGAATCGTTGGTTTGGCTAAATAACTTCCCAACGACAGGTATATTGCGCAGATAAGGAATGCCACTTTCGCCTTCTGTCGCAGTATTCTGAATTAGCCCACCAAGAACAATGGTTTCCCCACTTTGCACCGCTACAGTACTGGTTATCTTACGTTGTTGAATTGTTGGGGCATTTAGTGTCGAGCTCGTCGTGCTTATCGCATCGCTAACCTCTTGATCTAAATCCATAGTCACCAACCCCCCCGCATTTACCCGCGGCGTCACCTGTAGTGTAACACCTGTATTGCGGTATTCGATTTCGTTAACCGTTGGTGCGTTTGGGTCGATATTGCTTATTGACGATCGGGTTGGGATCGGAATCTCATCACCGACATTGATAGTCGCGGTTTGATTGTCCAGAACCATAAGCGATGGCGACGACAGTACACTGACCTCTGACTCCGTCGCTAGCGCATTTATTGCTGCTCGCACGAGGCCATTGCTATTAATTATCGCGTATGAGAACGAAGGGGCTAACGTACCGATCCTGGCATCACCTAGATCCAGGAGAGCTTGCCCCGTTTTGCTTCCCCCAACGCTATTTTTAAAAAACCACTCAACGCCAAACGCTAACGTGTCGTTTAAAGTGACCTCAATTATAGTGGCCTCAATTAAAACCTGTAACGGAATAAGGTCGAGTTTACGAACCGCTGCGATAACAAGTTCGTACTCCTTCGGAGTCGCAAGAATGACTAGTCCATTGTTGTTCTCGTCCGGAATAATTTTTAAGTTATCACCAACTCTCAGGTCGACCCCATTACCGGTAGCTGCTCCATTTTCATGTGCGTTGATTCCGATAGTTTCGTCGGAATCGTTAGTCCCGAGTTGCAGGTCTGCCGTACGATCACCCCCACTCCCGGCGTTAGCCTTCGCGCCTGAGAACACATCATTAAGGACGGCCGCTACATCAACTGCCTTAGCATTTTGCAAACGAAACACATATAGTCGGGGCTCTGCCGAGTCGCTCGGCACGT
>DPMX01000008.1:5095-6264 GCA_003540955.1 Gammaproteobacteria bacterium | reverse complement strand
CATGAATCCCATCGAGTGACGGATCATCATCTGCTGCGCTTCGCTGCGCCACCAATAGAATCTGTTTCGCATCCTCCATCGCTGATTCTAAGGCGCGCATCGACTTGTCGCGCCCGACGAATAAAGGAATAACCATATGCGGATAAACGACTACGTCACGTAGGGGTAATACCGCAAGAATATTAGACTCGCTCATTAGGATAGGTCTCAACGTTGTACCGGAGAATACTGCAGCTGCGGCTAAGTATTACCAGTGATAAAACCGTCGGGTCAGTCATGTTTATCGCCGAATTATAATCCAATCGATCCAGAGCCGAATTTATCTCGCGGAGGCGATGAGGAATGAAAATTCAATCCGACGCGGCCTTCGAAATATCCGACCCCTCGTAAATAACCAAAGGCTTAGATTCGCCAGTAATAGAACCTTCGTCCACCACAACCTTCGCTACATTATCCAACGATGGCAATTCGTACATTGTATCCAGCAAATTCTGTTCAATGATGGAGCGCAGTCCCCTAGCACCAGTTTTCCGCTCAACTGCTTTTTTAGCTACCGCATGCAAAGCATCCTCTCGGAATTCTAAATCGCAGTCTTCCATTTCAAACAGTCGTGCATACTGCTTAGTCAGAGCATTCTTCGGTTCAACCAATATCTGGACCAATTGCGATTCTTCTAGCTCGTCCAACACGGCCACAACAGGCAAACGCCCGACAAACTCTGGAATCAATCCGTATCGAATCAAGTCCTCAGGTTCGACCTGGTGCAACATTTCACCTGTAGTCTTCTTGTCATCCTTACTTTTGACTTCTGCAGAGAACCCAATCCCGCCCTTTTCTGACCGATCACGGATTATCTTATCGAGCCCTGAAAAAGCCCCCCCGCAAACAAACAATATATTGGATGTATCCACCTGCAAGAACTCTTGTTGCGGATGCTTCCTTCCACCCTGAGGAGGTACCGATGCGACCGTTCCCTCAATCAACTTCAGCAGCGCTTGTTGCACGCCCTCCCCAGATACGTCGCGCGTGATTGATGGATTGTCCGATTTCCGAGATATCTTATCAATTTCATCGATATATACGATGCCTGTTTGTGCTTTCTCAACATCATAGTCACACTTTTGCAAAAGCTTCTGGATAATGTTCTCTACATCTTCACCAACATAACC
>DPMX01000008.1:2106-4803 GCA_003540955.1 Gammaproteobacteria bacterium | reverse complement strand
ACATCTTCACCAACATAACCTGCCTCAGTTAGAGTCGTTGCGTCGGCAATCGTAAACGGCACATTCAAAAGACGCGCCAACGTTTCAGCAAGCAACGTTTTGCCACTTCCGGTTGGACCAATAAGCAAGACATTACTTTTCGAAAGTTCGACGTCAGTCTGCTTAACCCGCGAATCCAAGCGCTTGTAGTGGTTGTATACTGCCACAGCTAGGATTTTTTTCGCCTGCCGCTGACCGATTACGTATTCATCAAGAATATGATTTATTTCTTCGGGTATTGGTAGTTTGCTACCAACGCCCTCGCTAGACTTCTCTTGAATTTCTTCACGAATAATATCGTTGCATAGCTCTACACATTCGTCGCATATAAAAACCGACGGTCCCGCAATTAGCTTGCGAACTTCATGTTGACTTTTGCCGCAAAAGGAGCAGTACAAAAGCCGGTCACCGTCACCGCCCTTTGAGTTCTTACCTTCGCTCATTCGCTATGCCTCTGAACATATCACCCCAAAGTTTACCCTACGCCGCAGTTGGACCTTCTATCGTTTCCAGTGCCGCGTCCCGACTATCTAAGACCTCATCGATTAGGCCATATTCCTTGGCATCTTCTGCACTCATGAAATTATCACGCTCAGTATCGTTAGATACCTTATCGATAGGTTGACCGGTATGTTTAGATAGAATCTCATTTAGTCGGTCGCGAATAGACAATATTTCGCGGGCGTGTATATCGATGTCAGTCGCTTGTCCCTGGAACCCACCCAATGGTTGATGAATCATCACACGAGAATGAGGCAAACAAAATCGCTTCCCATCCGCACCACCAGCCAGTAAGAGCGCACCCATGCTCGCTGCTTGGCCAACACACATTGTGCTTACTGAAGGTTTCACGAACTGCATTGTGTCGTAAATCGCTAATCCAGCTGTAACTGCCCCCCCGGGTGAATTAATATACAGATGGATATCCTTATCCGGATTCTCTGATTCAAGAAACAGCAGCTGTGCGACAATTACATTTGCTACGTGATCCTCGACGGGACCCACCAAAAACACAACGCGCTCCTTTAATAATCGCGAGTATATATCGTAGGAACGCTCTCCCCTTGCGGTTTGCTCAACGACCATTGGCACCAAATTAAGTGCTTGGACATCGGGAACTGTCGACTTAATAATTTTATCCTTCATGGTGTATTTTAGTCTTCCGTCTGAAGGTCAGTCTGCCCTGGATTCATAAGATCGTCAAACGAGATATCCACCTCATTTACCTCCGCACGTTCCGCGATCCAAGTCACTGCCTCATCCTCAAGACACATGGCCTCGATCTCGTGCAATCGCTTCGGATCGTCGTAATACCACTTAACGACCGCACTAGAATCTTCGTAACTTTCGGCCATCGATTCAATCAACCCGCGAACTTTTGAGGCATCGGCCTTTATATCAGCGCATTTTATCATTTCCGCCATCAGTAGCCCAAGCTTTACCCGTTTCTTCGCAGACTCCTCAAACACACCCCCCATCTTCGATGGATCAAAGTCACCGGGGTTACCGCCGTTCTGGAGCATTGATTGCATCGCTTGTTGTTGCAAGCGCTGTATTTCGGATTCGACCAGTGCCCGCGGCACAACTAGATCGTTAGCAGCCGCAACAGCATCCATTGCATTCGCATTAAATCGGCGTTGCAGCGCTCGTGTCCGCTCGTGCTCCATCTTCTCACGAACATCCAGACGAAACGCTTCCCTTTCGCCCGACTCAACCCCAAATTTCTTATAAAATTCTTCGTCAAGTTCGGGCAATACGGGTTCCTCCACACTTTTGATCTTAATCAAGAACCGCGCTTCCTTACCGGCCAGGTTCTCGGCCTGATAGTTAGGCGGGAAGGTCAAATTCAATTCCGCCTCCGTAGCACCTCGTGTCCCTACTAATCCGTCTTCAAAACCATCAATCATGTGGCCTGTGCCTAATATCAACTGGAAATCGCTGGCTTCACCCCCTTCAAACACTTCCCCTGCGATTTTTCCTACGAAATCAATAGTTAGCCGATCACCATCTCTTGATTCGCGATCAACGCTCTGCCAAGCCTTGTGCTGGTCTCGAAGAGTCTCAACCATTCGGTCTATATCGGCATCTCGGATTTCGCAAACAGGCCGTTCAAGGATCAGCTTTTCTATTGGAGCGAGTACGATTGTTGGATAAACCTCAAAGGTAGCGGTATAACTTAGACCGTCATCTAGGTCCGTCGTTTGGGGCTCGATCGCAGGTTCGCCAACGAGCTTGAGATCCTCTTGTGTCATCGCCTCTGAAAAACTTGAGCGTAAGACTTCGCTCAAAACCTCCTCACGGACACGTCCGCCAAAGCGGCGTCGGACGACACTAAATGGCACCTTCCCAGGCCTAAACCCATCGACCTTGACGGTTTTGCTTAGCTCACGCAGCCTGTCTTTTACTTGTCCGGCTATTCGTTCTTCCGGAACCTTGACAGTCATTTCGCGTTCAAGATCACCGGATTGTTTAACTGATACCTGCATAGCGATTCACATAACTTAAGATTAAAACAAAACCTGCATACGCTGAGCAGGTGATAGAGTAGTTAACAAGGGAATCTATTCTTCAATTGGTGCGAAAGGAGAGACTCGAACTCTCACGGGTTACCCCACTGGCACCTAAAGCCAGCGCGTCTACCAATTCCGCCACTTTCGC
>DPMX01000008.1:0-1809 GCA_003540955.1 Gammaproteobacteria bacterium | reverse complement strand
TCTACCAATTCCGCCACTTTCGCCCGGACGCCCCTCACAGTATAGATTGGCTAGTCAAGTACATCCCGTACAAGAACGTTAATTTACCCAACTGTGTCCCGCATGATTCAAGTTTCCACGGTAGGATTGGTCAACTTTAGCGCTATTATAAGGACTGGTTCACGGGTTTGATAGTCCTAAAAACATCCTAAATCGGGGGCTTGAGGTATACCTTAAATTGACATCCGAAGGTAGGAGTTACCTGAAAAATGGTAAAAACCGGTTCTGTGAAGGTGCCGATATCTTGCTCAATTTACACAGCCGATTCCCGAGCAAGCATGGTCGATTACGCCGCTTTTCATTGCGTTCCATTGAGAAAATAGTATCAATTCATTTCACGGCGATTGTCCGCTCCAGGTGCGCGCCAAACCCACAATCGACTCGGGTGAAGCACAATCGGTAACGATATATAATAGGCTGGACCACACCAACAAGCTAGCATTGAAAAATGTCGGTCACTCTCAACTTGTTTCTGGTCCGCGAGCGGTGATAAGCCGAAGCCCTTCCGAGGCAGAGTCTGCCTTCTACACCGCATTTCGGAACGGAGATCACATTGGAATGATGGCCGTTTGGGCGACCAACTCGGCGCTAGTATGCGTGCACCCCATGGGACCACGGCTAGAAAGCTGGGATCAAATTAGTGCTAGCTGGGAAAAGATCTTGGCAAGTGATTCACAACGGCTCTTTGAGATCCGACTAAAAGCATCCTGGGAAGAAACCGATATCTCGGTCCGTATCGTCGACGAACTCATCTCCGTACCAACTCGTGGACTTCAGTTCGCGCCTGTTATCGCCACCAATGTATATCGATACAGCAATAATGGTTGGCATATGGTTGCGCACCATGCGAGCGTCGACGCGACCCGCTACCGTGACATAAGAGACGAGGAACCGGCGCACACCCACCATTGATGCGATAGCCCGGCCCTCGGAAGTACTATCGACCGGCTGCAAGTCAGGTACATAGCCCGGATTCCGGACAACGCCGGTATAGACTTCGATGTTCTAGGCCGATGTCCACGCGCCCCGAAGACATGATCTCTTGACAACTAGGCTGAGATAGAGCCGAAACGGCTTTTGTCGTAGTGTTAACGGTGCGCCCGTAGCTCAGTTGGATAGAGTACCGCCCTTCGAAGGCAGCGGTCGCAGGTTCGAATCCTCTCGGGCGCACAAATTTCATTCCACAAACTATTGCACGTTGGGGTCTGTGAAACGATTCGTTTTTCAGTCCTCGCAATATTTTTGACTTTAGCCTAGCCTTGCTAGGTCGAACTACTCCGGGGCATCAAAATTCAGCACGGATTTTGAATCGGTTTTGCGAAAAACATATTCGTTACAACCAATACCTCCTGCGCATGTTTTCAATCGAATTAATTGGAATCCACGCTCACGACAAAAATCAAGTAGATGTTCGGGTTTCGCGACTTCAAAAGGCAAGCCACCAACCCAATCTATTAAGTCATGCCAGGGAGCCCCAAAGACTGGGATCGATTGTATTACTAGACGTACTCAGAAAAAGCTCAGATATATCTAACTCATTGCTTTAATTGGTGGGCCATCAGGGACTCGAACCCCGAACCAACTGATTAAGAGTCAGCTGCTCTACCAATTGAGCTAATGGCCCTATCATCGCAACTATCTATAATAAAAACGCGCCTCTGCAAGCGTTTAGTACTGTTACCTCTTCTTGCAATCGGGTCTCTCTTCGCCGAACAGCGATTGTTATAACTGGGGTGAGCGACGGGGTTCGAACCCGCGACCTCCAGCTTG
>DPMX01000273.1:8157-18771 GCA_003540955.1 Gammaproteobacteria bacterium | reverse complement strand
CCGCGAACATCCCCATCTAGAGTTACAACTCGTCGTAGCTGCGTCAGCTGTTCTAAGTCGATACGGATCCACCGTTAAGACAATTGAAAAAGAAGGCTTCCATGTTGATCGCAGTGTCTACACAATAATGGAAGGTGAGAACTTACTAACGTCAGCTAAATCTACGGGCATAGGGTTGTCGGAGCTCGCGACAGCTTTTAACGATTTACGACCCGACGTAGTTGTTACTGTAGCTGACCGCTTCGAGACACTAGCGACTGCCATCGCATCAAGCTATTTGAATATTCCACTTGCCCACATCCAAGGTGGTGAAGTGACCGGCTCAATTGACGAAAAAGTACGTCATGCTGTTACCAAGCTCGCCGATATTCATTTCGTGGCAACGAAGAATGCTGCCAAACGAGTCATAAAAATGGGAGAACGACCTGAGATTGTGTTCACAACTGGCTGCCCTTCACTCGATGTCGTTCAAGCCGCGTTGGAAAACTCCTCTAATGAGTTCGACGTCTTCAAAAGGTACGCAGGCGTCGGTCCTATCTTCGATCTCTCTGCAGGATACATCGTGGCGATTCAACACCCTGTTACCACCGAGTACAACGACGCGAGAAGTCACATAGAACAGACACTCAAAGCAGTCACAAAACTAAAGCGACCCACGCTCTGGTTTTGGCCCAACGTCGATGCCGGCGCCGATGGTACTTCAGCCGGCATCCGGGCTTTTCGGGAAATCCATGCTCCGAAAAACATTCATTTTTTTAAAAGCATGTCCCCCGAAGATTTTATTCGAACTCTGAACAAAAGCGATTGCATTGTGGGAAATTCCAGTGTGGGAATCCGAGAATGTGCCTATATGGGCTTGCCTGCCGTAAATATTGGCTCGCGCCAAGACGGACGTGACCGCGGTAATAACGTAATCGACTGCAACTACCAAAGTGAAAGTATCGGAGCCGCAATTACCACGCAATTAAATCGGGGCCGATTCGGTTCCGATCACGTTTACGGGGATATCGGCGCGGGGAAAAGAATCGCTAATCTATTAGCAACAACCAATATCTCAATTGAGAAGAGATTAACTTATTAGGCGCGCTACGCGCAGATAAAGATCCGGGAAAACGCTGTGATCAGGGGGAAGAAAAAGCCAATTTTAAAACTCATTCCGAACGAAATAGATTGGGTACACGCTAGGAGTGTACACACATGCTACGCGAAAAAATCTGGTTCCCAACATATCGCCACGGAATTTGCCCTGGCGTACCTAAGCGCCTTGGTACGCATAATCCGACCGAAATATGTATTAGAAATTGGCGCTGGGATCGGAACGATCAGTCAACTATTGCTAGATCATCCAAATAAAATTACCCGCTTAGCAGCAATCGAGGGCAATTGTTTTTGTATTGAAACGCTGAAGACACGTTTCGCCACGGCGTTTAAAGAGCGCTTTAATTTAATAACAGACCCAACAAAAATCGAGATAGGAGAACAATATTTTGATCTGATCGTAATCGACGGGCTATTCGAATCGAAACTATGTGACTTACTCAAAAAAGGTTCATTTTGCTTCGTCGAAGGTTCAAGAAAATCGACTCGTAAGGTAATCATCGATAAGCTCGAGAATCGAAACCTAGCGATAAATTTCGTTAACTATAACCAAGGCATACGGTATTTTGAATGGTCTACAAAGTATTCAGATGGTCGTAAACGTATTCTTCCTAAGTTTAGATTTTGCAGGATCTTGAAAGGATGTTGGATCGGTCAGGTGACCCCTCTAACTATGCCATGAAACCGCACCATTTTATCGCCGATCTGCTTGGTTACAAACTTGTTAAGAAGCGAAACGTTGATCGGTCACTAACACAACATCTTATGCATCTATTGAATCGGTGCCGGATCAATTGTGTGATTGATGTCGGTGCTAATGTAGGACAGTACGGCTCTTTACTTCGAGGCGGTGGGTACGGAGGTCGAATCGTATCGTTTGAACCAGCAGAAGAACCGTTTTCCAAACTAAAAAAAATTAGTGAGGAGGATTCTAACTGGCTGGCGTTGCAGATGGGACTTAGCTCAAAACCGGAATCAAAGGTCTTACATCGGATGGAATCCTCCGCTTTCTCCTCCTTTCATCGCCCAAATGAATATGGAGCGAAACGCTTTAATACTGTAATGAAAATTCTTGGTACAGAAAGCGTTAACGTCTCTACATTAACGCAGGTCTGGTCTACGATAATTGCTGGGATACCCGAGCCGAGAGTTTTTCTAAAGATGGATACACAAGGACATGATCTAGAGATCTTTCGGGGTGCGCGTAACGTACTCGGTCACGTCTATGGCTTACAAGCCGAAATGTCTTTAAAGCCGATTTATCAGGGCACGCCCAACATTATTGAAATGCTCACCGAGTTTTGTAGGCAAGGATTTGAAATCACTGGATTTTACCCACTGACCCGGGAAAAAGACTCCCATGCAATTATTGAAAGCGATTGCATCCTTCAACGGCAAGGCGCGGCATCAAAATAAAGCTGATCGCGTGAGGAGTTCCATACAAATAGCTTAGGTCTTTACCCCGGCCAATCTTAGGGTATCGAATACATCATCGGTGCTTACACCATAATCCGTTTCGATCGGTAGCCCCTTTCGATACACCTTCCGTGCGCGGGCATAAAAGTAATCTAGATCGACTGCCTGAGCCAATCGATACGGTCCTTCATCAAAATAGTTATGGGGAAAAAGCTCTAAGACCTTTGTCCTTGGTTGACAGAACACCAGGTTTGCAAAGCTGCTACCATGGGCACCGACGATAACTTCGGCGTTAGCAAACGCCGCCGCTTGATCGCGAACACTGAGTTCACCTGGGACAATCTTTTCAAACCCGATCACCGACAAGGCATCGATCAAATCCTCCTCACCTATGATGTTACGCCGACCGGCATCATTTCTGGATACATAAAGACGTTTACCAAAACATGGTCGAGCCGCCCCTAATTTTCCTAGAAGCTCGGTCCGAAGGTAACGCACGGCCCAAGCAGGAGGAAGATGTCCAACCGCAATTTGGTGAACCGGCGTCGCGATATCGTTAGCATGGATAATCACCTTCTCGTCGCAGTCAATCGTTCGTTCTAAAACACCTAGTGCCTCTAAAGACTCTTTTTGAAAGGGCGCCGCCTTCGAAACGTATAGCCACCTTCCGCATTCGATTCCTGCTTCACGAGCCACATATATCCGGGGCAGGACATCCAACAGCCAATGAAAGTACATGTGGGAGGTGGAAGCCGCAAGATTGAGAATAGGGACATCAACTTTATTCAGCCGAACGATAGGGTTTCTCTGTGCCTTAAGAGCGCTTTTAAGCCATCCATGCCGACGGCGGTCCCTTAATTTATGCGAAACATTATTGAGCCGACATCCCTGCTGATCATAGACATCTCCAAAACGGTTACAAAAGCCATCGTCAATCAATGCCACACCACGCACAATTTCTCTGCGCAGGGGGCGCTGCTCCCAGCTAGAGAATCGGCCACCTGTGCGCGGTATTACAGAAAATAGTGGTCCCTCTGCAATACCTGCTATGCATTGAATTTCATGATTACGCGCACGTCTTTCCAATAGACCGAGGACCGACAAAGTGGATTGGAAGGTTGACATGTATTCGGTACCGGTTAGTTTGTCAAAAAACCTTTGAAAAGGGGTTAAACCGGAATACCTTTAGGCACCACGACTTTAGGCAGCCGTGTTAACGCTAAAGATATGATCTGATATTGATTTTACTTGGATTTTATAAAATCGATCTAGTAGCGTGCCCATCTGTGCAATACGGGCAGTTAACGCAGTTGCTGTAATGTTAGGAAAACGGTGCGAGTGGTGCGCGCGTGAATGTCTTGAGTTTGGCCGCATCATGTTTAAACGTTGTAGCAACGTTCGTCCATTCATACCTATCCAACCAACCAAAAAATTGCCGATATCCGATCGGGGATTAAATTTATCGAGGTATCCGAGATCAATCAACGTATCGACAATACGATCACAAGCCAAATCGCCATCCATTGACGCTAAATAGCGATCGAATATTTTTTCTCGATCGACTTGCGATGTCAGACCCAACCGCCCGGTGACAACGTCATTTAGCAATTTCATCGCCTCCTGCGTTGTTTGAGCTTGATGACTTAGAGAGTTAGGCAATTCATAGTCATAGCTCTCGGCTCTCACCGGCAGGTAGGCAATAGCCGGCTTTTCCAACACCGCCGCCTCCACTGCTGTAGTGCACCCATTATGTAACAATACCTCGCAGGCGATTAACCACGGCACAACGTTCCCTTCATGTAACACGTGGACATTTTTCAGATCCCGTACGATATTTCTCCAAACTTCATGGTTCTCAGAAGGATGTGGCCGGATCACTATCGTCTTTTCAGGGAATTGGGCGTTTAACATCGGCACTAACTCGCGAAACGCTGAAAATATTTTCTGCTGATGGTCACCCATTCCTTTAGCGAAGGAACGACTCAGTCCGCGCCCAGTGCGACTTATTTTATATTTATCGCTATTTGGATTAGATTGCACCAAATTAAGATTTTCAACGAAATTATTCGCAAATGAAAAGTTTGTATTTACGAGGATAAAATCTCCATATTTTTCTAGTATGGCATCGACTTCATTAGAATAAATACTGCGAACGTTTGGTCGTAGTAAATCCATCCGCGGATTCCCAGTGACATAGATCGGCGTACCATCATAGCCGGAGTAGGATTTGAAAAAATCCGCATTCTCTTGGCCCCAGCAAAATAAGCACCTTGGAATTGAAAACGCACGCTTTGAATAACGCCATGCGTAGTATTCTGGGGAGGTAAAGCGTACGAGACCTTCCTCGTCCCAAGCGACGACATCGTGACCAAGACGACGCGTCAGATCCAAGGTGACAGAACTCACACTTCGCATGCTTTTCGCAATAACCACGCTAGGTGGTAGATGAGGCAACGCGAAATGAATGTAAAACCGGGAACCAATAATGACGGAAAAACCTTTTTCTGCCGCAGTGGCAGCTAGTAAGAGTTTAGCGTCTAACTCCCGCACCTGGTTTTCAATTGGAACAATTAATGAAGCCGAATGTTTATACATGACCGGGCGAATTCTACATCACATTCAAAAATACAGACCAGCTTGTTCCGTTTATAAGATTAGCACAAGCAAAATACCTAGGAATCAGAATAAATTTGAAAAAAACCAGAGCAGTCTGCGAATTGAGAAAATCCAAAATTACAGATCAAATTGAAGAATCGCGCCAGTGATCAGGACTAAGAGCCGCGCTCTTCTATCAAGCGCTTTTGCCTTCTCGATCAAAAAACTCTAGTTTTAGCGGAACCGATCTGCCGATCCACATTGCACCAGCACTATGATCTATCAAGTCGCTCGTTCCTGTCCGCGGGTGAATAAGAATCGATAAAGGACCATGAACGGACTGCAACCATGGAACGAAGGAAGGAAATAGTGCAGCTTCGAAAGCAATCTGATACATCGGTAATGGGTGTGGGCCAACAGGCTCACCCCGCCAACGTCCCATCACCACCTCATAAGACGCTATCGCGGCTACCCTTATCGCGGCTGCGAGCTCCCGTTCGACTGGATCGGCGTAATACACATGTGCGTGATAACCCTTAATTTTGTCGGGGTTAAAAGTTTGGCGCAGTGTTATTGGCATTTAGTTCCTCCAGAATTTAAGGCAAAAGACTACCTTATGCGCCGACATGATCAATCGAAAATACACTTCCCCTGGGGCAAGGAGGACTTTGTTAAATAAACAGGGTCAGTCAGTTATTATCTGGCATACTGGAAAATGGAGGTCGACATGGAACACTGGTACCAAAAAAAGACATTTGGGTCACTCGTGCAAACGATGGCGGATCGCTTCGGTCCGCGCGAAGGCTTGGTTTTTCAACATGAACGTTACACATTTTTGGACATCCTGCACCGAGTCGACGAAGTGGCTAAGGGATTGATCAGGTTAGGGATACAACCTGGGGAACACGTCGCGCTTTGGATGGTCAATCGCGCAGAATGGATCTTTACGATGTTCGCGGTTGCGAAGATCGGTGCAGTGCTCGTACCAGTTAATACACGATTCCGTACTCACGACCTCAAATACATACTCAAACAATCTGACGCACGTTATTTAATTTCACAAGACGTCTCCGGTCCTATCGACTATCTCGCTATGATCCGGAGTGTTGTAGATTTGCCTAGTATCGGCGACTCAATATCGGACCCAGACTTTCCTGAGTTACGCAAAGTGGTCATATTCGGTCAACCAAATCATTCTGGATGTGTCGGTTGGGACGAGATGATCTCAAGCGCGAGCAGCGTTAAAAACGATGTCCTCGCGGCACGAGCGGCTGACGTGGATCCGGATGCCGCTGTGTATATCATGTATACCTCGGGCACCACGGGATTCCCGAAGGGGGTAATGCAAAGCCATATTCTGCTACGTCTGGTCGAGGAACGTGCCTTTCGCCTCGGTATAACGGAAGTGGATACGATCTTAAACTACTTGCCCATGTTCCATCTATTTGCATATTCCGAAGCAGCACTAACTTCAATGCTGACCGGTGCACGACAGATATTAACCGAGACTTTCGATGCAGATGAATGCATGGTCACGACTGAACAAGAGCGAGTAAGCATCATGCACGGATTTGACACACACCTTAAGGACTTAACTGAAGCCCACGAACGGCGTAATGGTGACATATCAAGCCTACGCATGGGTATTTTCGTGAGTGGGATGAAAAATTCTGTACCAATCGTGCGTCGGGCAGCCGATGTTCTAGCTCCGTTAAAAACTATCACGGGATATGGTATGAGTGAGATTGGTCCTGCCACGATGATCGGATCACTTGGCGATAGTGTCGAGCAACGGGCAGAAACTTCGGGCTACGTGGCACCCGGCTACGAATGCAAAATTATTGATCCAATCACTGGAAAAAAGGCTGCGGTCGGAGAACAAGGCGAAATCCTCGTTCGGGGCTATAGCCTGATGATGGGTTATTACAAGAAGCCAAAGGAAACCAAAGCATGCTACGACGAAAACGGTTGGTTTCACACGGGAGATACAGGTTTCCTGCGGGAAGATGGCTACCTTCGATTCCTAGGGCGCTACAAAGACATGCTTAAAGTGGGCGGCGAAAACGTCGACCCGATGGAAGTCGAAGCTCTACTTTTACTATTAGATGGCGTACAACAAGTCGCGGTCGTCGGATTCCCTGACCCGCGACTCAGTGAGGTGCCAGTTGCCTTCGTGCAACACAGCACAGATAGTACCTTATGTGAACGTGATGTGATCCAATATTGTCGCGGAAAGGTCGCAACGTTCAAAATTCCTCGGCATGTTATTTTTGTTGACGAGTTCCCGATGACCGCCTCAGGCAAAATACGAAAAGTCGCACTACGTGAAACTGCGCTAGAAGAATTGAAGGTGGCCCCGCGAGATCAGTGAATCTTAGTAACTAAGGAGAACACGTGAACGACTCAGATTCGAGAGCTAGTCACACTAGCGTCTACGCTGTCCGTCACTATGCACTTTGTATCCTTGTCGTAGTCTATACTTTCAATTTTATTGATCGGCAAATTCTCTCGATTTTGATGGAATCTATCAAACTCGAGCTTGGATTATCAGATCAAGCTCTCGGTTTCCTAGTTGGATTCGCATTCGCAGCGTTCTATGCCGTTTTGGGGATACCGATCGCTCTATGGGCCGATCGAGGCAACCGGCGCAATATTATCAGCCTTGCACTTGCCTTGTGGAGTGTAATGACCGCATTGTCTGGGTTGGCACAGAATTTCACCCATCTCGCCTTGGCACGAATTGGAGTCGGCGTCGGCGAGGCCGGCTGCAGCCCGCCTGCGCATTCACTGATATCAGACTACTACCCACCTGAACAACGCGCTACGGCACTTGGGATTTATTCTATTGGGATCCCTTTGGGTGTCATGTTTGGTTTATTTGTTGGTGGTTGGGTAAATGAGGCCTATGGGTGGCGTTACGCATTTTTTGTGGTGGGTATACCAGGCCTGTTGTTAGCTGCGTTGGTTCGCTTCACATTGCATGAACCACTGCGCGGTCTATCTGAAAATCGCAGTGTTGAAAATACCGCTCCTTCTTTTGCAGAAACAATTAAATTTCTTTTGCGAAGACGCGCGTTTTTACATATTGCGCTTGGGGGAGCTTTGGCCGCCTTCGTAGGGTACGGTGTTGTCAGTTGGTTCCCCACTTTTCTAATCCGCTCGCACGCGATGAAAACGACAGAAATTGGCCTGTGGTTCGGACTGATAATGGGTATCCCAGGCGGTGCTGGCATCTTCCTCGGCGGTTATCTTGCGGATAAGTTCGGCGCTGTCGACCCGCGCTGGTACTTATGGACAGCGGCAGCTGCATCTATTTTGGCCTTACCTTTTGGGTTCATAACTTATATCTTATCGAACCCCTACTGGGCCCTGGCGGTATTTTCGATCCCAATCCTACTATCGAACTTTTGGCAAGCCACCGTGTTCGCACAAACGCAAAGTTTAGTGCGTTTACGGATGCGTGGTGTAGCATCTGCAATATTGCTATTCATCATCAACATCATTGGACTAGGCGCCGGGCCGTGGGCAATCGGAATATTAAGCGATTTACTTAGACCCCATTATGGTCCCGACTCGCTACGCTGGAGCCTGATGATTTTCGGATCGCTGGGTCTATGGGTTGCTTACCATTTTTTTGCCGGTGGAAAATATTTAGCAGCCGACCTGGCGCGGGTGGAAAACTCGAGTTGATGATTAAATTCAAAGAATCATCCAATGCGACGAGAGCCTTTTTTCGTGACTTCCGTAATTACCAGTCATTGCGCAACTCCCTGAGCTTCAAAAACACTGTTTTTGGATCAGGATTATCAGGTAAATCCGGAAAGGATTCACACAGGCGAGTGATCACCTCTGGACTATTAAGCCGCAAAAACGCATTAATTTCCTTTTCCATTGCCAAAGTCGAAACGAGTGCTGAGTCAGGATCTTGTTCCATAACATCTTCCAACAATTTCTTCGCTTTATCGTTATTTGGTTCGCGATCGAGCGTAAATTCAAGGTTGTTCTGCATGTAATCATGGCCTGGATAGATCAGTGTGCTGTCTGGTAATGTCGCAAGCTGTGTCGCAAAAGTGTTATAGAGTTCCGCGGGGTGTCCACCATTATGGCAATTACCCGCACCGGCATTGAATAGGGTATCACCGGAAAATAGTGCTGGAATCTCCGAGTGCGATCGCAAGCAGATGTGGCTCATCGTATGCCCGGGAGTATCAAGTGCTTCAAGTTCAATGGTTTTTCCAATCTCGATCAAATCGCCAGCATTCAGGCCTCGGTCCATCGCTGGAATCGCGGTTTTCGCATTAACGTGCGCAAGTAACTGGGCGCCAGTCGCAGCAATCACCGCTTCATTGCCGCCAATGTGATCAAAGTGCTCGTGCGTATTGATTACATGGGTAATCTGCCACCCCTTATCCTTGGCAGTTGCGAGGCATTTTTTATGATCAAGCGGATCGACTGCCATCGCATCACCGGTCTCCGGACAGACTATTAAATAATTGAAGTTACGATATGCGTTGCCGGTCCAGATCTGCTCTACAAGCATGTCCCATTCCTCGATGTGATTCGTTCAGAGTATCGTTGCACGCTGTGCTAGGAAAATTTAGACTCAGACGTTTTAGAAGGCTAATTTTATAGTCGTTCAATAATCGTAACATTAGCCTGACCACCACCCTCGCACATCGTTTGCAGGCCATAACGGCCGCCCGTGCGTTCAAGCTCGTGCAATAGGGTTGTCATTAACTTGGTACCAGTCGCTCCAATTGGATGACCCAGTGCGATCGCACCACCATTAACGTTGAGCTTCTCATGCGGATAATCAATCTCCTTCAACCAAGCAATGGGCACCGGAGCGAACGCCTCGTTAACCTCAATTAGGTCGATGTCTTCGAGTCTCATCCCGCTTTTGTCAAGCGCATAGCGTGTCGTCGATATCGGGGCCGTAAGCATGATCATCGGATCCTCAGCTCGCACACTCATGTGGTGAATCCGAGCACGCGGTTCTAGATCGTATCTTTTTACCGCTGATTCAGAAGCAATCAACATTGCTGAAGAACCGTCGCAGGTCTGACTTGCTACACCAGCCGTTATTTTACTTAGGCCAAAGATCGGATCGAGCTCGGCCATCTTCCCCAACGACGTATGGCGTGGCGTCTCGTCCTTTGCCAATCCATCATAGGGTATAATCTCTTTATCAAATCGGCCCTCGTCCATCGCGGTTAATGCTCGCCGGTGCGATTCAAGTGAGTACACCTCCAGGTCTTCGCGAGACATATCCCATCGATCCGCCATCATCTGGGCGCCCTTGAATTGCGTCGGCGGATCTTCACCATAACGCTTTACCCAATCCGCAGAGCCGGTAAAAGGATCATCAAAACCGAACGCACCTCCGGCAGCACCGGCAGATCCAATCGGAATCTTTGACATCGTCTGCACCCCGCCTGCTATAACCACGTCGTTCACTCCGGACATAACCGCTTGCGCCGCAAAGTGCACAGATTGTTGAGAGGA